>JARFQM010000437.1 GCA_029287755.1 Desulfofustis sp.
CAGGCAGGGAAGCGGTCAACTCTCCCTGACCGAGCCGCTGTCACTTTTCTTGCGGGATCTCGGGCGGCCGCGTTTCCGATTATTGTTTTTCCGCCCTTTGCCCGGCTTATAGATAAGCACCTTCTTGAACAATCCCTCACCAACGCTCCTGCTGCGTATATCGGGATCATCCTGAAGGGCGACATGAACCACCCGCCGTTCCGACGGGTTGAGCGAGGAAATCACCTGGGTTTTTCCGTCTTCCTTGACCAGTGCGGCGTACTCTATGGCACGCTCCTTCAGTTCCTGGAAGCGCTTCTCGCGGAAGTCACCCACGTCGATGGTAAGCTGGATCCGTCCTGTGATCTTTTTCGATATGATTTTCCTGAGCAGGTACTGGAGACTGTCAAGCACACGCCCATCCTGGGAGGTCAGCACTTCCTGGTGGTCGTCGCTGACTTTACAGTGGGCGGTGCCGTCTTCTGCGTGGATCGTGACCGTTGACGGGCATCCCATCAATTCGAGTATGCTGGTCAATTCATCCCTGACGATTGCTATGGTAGCCTCGGACAATTCGGCTACAGGTCTGGCGGTGTCCCCATTATCATCCAATTCGCCATGCTCGGGAGACGGTTCGACTACCGGACCGGGTTGGGGAGCCGCTTCCGGCTCGGCTTCCGGTTCTTTGGCCTGCTTTTCTTTCGGGCTGCGGGATGGCTTTTTCCTACTTTTCTTTTTAGCGGGTGCAACCTGCTTATCGGGGCTCGGATCGAGCACTTCATCCTCGGCCGCCTGCATTTTGGCCCTGATGTGAGCCTTTTGACGAATCAGACCGAAAATACCCTTGGATCCGGTCTCGAGTACTTCAATGGTGAGATTTTCTTGGGCAACGCCAAATTCTTCACAGGCCTTCTTGATCGCCTCTGCTACGTCTTTTCCGTAGAAGTCTTTAGTTTCCAATGACATGTACTATCCCTGGTTGGTGTTATTTCACCATGGCTACTGTGCTGCTCGTCTGATCAGGTGGCGGCTGGTGCGGGTTTTTTCTGCCGGTTAATCAGATACTGTTGAAGGATTGAGAGCAGGTTGTTGATAAACCAGTAAAGAACCAGACCAGAGGCAAAATTAACGAACATGACGGTGAAAATCAGCGGTAGAAACATCATGATTCTTGCCTGGGTCGGGTCTGCCGTGGTGGGGGTCATTTTCTGTTGCAGGAACATCGAGGCGCCCATCAGCAGTGTAAGAACCGGCAGACCTCCCAGGTAGGGAATGTCGAAGCCCAGATAGAGCCGGTCGGGCGCGGAAAGATCATTTATCCACAGCATGAACGGCGCGTGGCGCAGCTCGATGGATTGCAGCAGTACCTTATAGAGCGCAAAGAACACTGGGATCTGCAGGATCATCGGCAGACAGCCTCCCAATGGATTGACCTTGTAGGTTTTGTAGAGATTCATCATCTCCGCATTCATCTTGGTCGGGTCGTCTTTATATTTCTCCTTGAGCTTCACCACCTTGGGCTGCAGTTTCTGCATATTCTTCATCGATTTCAGCCCTTTCTGGGTGATCGGCCAGAAGATCGCCTTGAGAATGATGGTGACCAGAATGATGGCAACCCCGTAGTTGTGGGCTACCGAGTAGAACCAGTTGAGCAGGTAGAGCATCGGCTTGGCGATTATGTCGAACCAGCCGAAATAGACTATTTTGCCGAGGTTGAAGCCAATTTCGTTGAGCAGGGTTAATTTTTTCGGCCCGTAAAAAAGATTGTAGTCGTAAGAATTGGACGCCCC
The DNA here is from genome assembly GCA_029287755.1 of Desulfofustis sp. The sequence continues at coordinate 1,770 of JARFQM010000437.1, forward strand.
GGGCGGCAGAGTCTCGAGCGCAGCCTGCAGGTCGATGGTAACCAGCTCATCGTTGGCGTCCATGGTAATCGACTGGGAATTGTCTGTCGGAATGATGCCGGTCATGAAGTAGGTTCCTTCATAGGCAACCCAGTCAAAGCCGCCTTGTACCGTCTGTGGACCGTCCTCAAATTCCTTGAGTTTGAATTGCTGGTGTCCGGCTTCGCCATACATCGAAGGGCCACGGAACAGCCAGTTGCTGGCTCTGGTGAGTTCACTGAAGGGCAAGTTGCTCTGGTGCAGGGCGGCGCCGCCCTGGAGCACCTGACCGCTCTTATTAACCACCGTGGTCTGATGTTCGATCAGGTAATTTGTCTGGTGGAAATGATAAGTTCGAATTACCTCGAGCCCACTGGAGCTCAGAGCCCTCATGGAGAGTGTTGCCTTGTTGGTGGTGGAGTCGAACTCTATGTCCGCTCTGTCAAAAGTGTAGAGCATGTTTCTGTCAACCACCGAGCCCCAGGAAAAGCTGAGTGGATACCCCTGGGTCTGATCGGTTTGGACAAGGTTGACGGCGGGAGAGTCTTCGGCTTTTTCCTGACGGAAATTTTTCAGCAGAAAACTGGTGATTACTCCGCCCTGCTCGCTAATTGTTGCCGTGTAGAGCTCATTATCTATTTCAATCTCTTGGGCCGGTCGTTGATCAGCAACCGGCGGAACCGCCGGGGCGGCGGGCTGGCTCTGGACCTGAGGTTGCGGGGCGGTGATCTGTGGCTGAGCTTGTTGCTGTTGCGGTTGAGGCTGCACGGTGGTCTGGTCGGGCTCGACCTGCTGCTGGGTGGGGCCAATGAAAAAGTATTGATAGCCCAGTAAAATAACAAACGAGATTAAGATAGCCAGAAAGGCTCTGTACATGTCCATGATGATCGCTGGATCCTTGTGTGCTGCCGTCAGGGAGTCAGGTTGAAGAGACCTCGGGGTCTCTCGCGTCGGCTAAACCGGGTCGTAACCGCCGCTGGAAAAGGGGTGACAGCGGAGTACACGCCACAAACCTTTACCAGTCCCCTTGATGGCACCGTACTTAGTGATTGCCTCTAAAGTGTAAGCAGAACAGGTTGGATAGAATCGACAGGCAGGAGGAAGCAGAGGAGAAAAGATATATTTGTATCCCCTGATCAGCCCTATAAGAATTCGGGCAGCCAGGTTTTTTCTATTATTGTGCGCCATTTTACCGCATTGGGGTGGATACGAGATTTATCACTGCTTTTGTTATCGAATCTGGGGAATTAAGCGAAAAATCTGGTCGCACAGTGACTACAATATCTGCATCGAGAGGATATTCCCCTCGGTTCAGCCGAAACGACTCTTTGAATATCCGTTTAATTCGGTTCCTGGTAACCGCTCCTTTCAACTGTCTGCTGATGCTAATTCCGATGCGGCTGTGCCCACGGTCGTTGGCGAGATAGATGATGGAGAAGCCTTTGCCGTGCAGCCGCGTGCCGTGCTTGTAAACCGCTTCGAATTCCGAGTTCTTCCGCAACACGCAATATTTCGGAAGACCAAATTGCCGCAATGAGATCAGGCAGAAAGTCGTTTGCGGCCCCTGGCTCTGCGGGCGTTAATGATGGCACGGCCGGCTTTGGTGCTCATCCGAGCACGAAAACCATGGCTTCGTTTGCGTTTTATATTGCTTGGTTGAAACGTTCTTTTACTCATTTTTACATCCTCTCGGGGTGTCCCTGTTGCCTGAAAGTTGTGGCGACACCCCTGTTCGACGCTGCAATGCGTGCTAATATCAATACGTTACATCGTGGCCAGTTGGTCAGCCACCATGCCGGGAAAAGTGAATTTAGCAAAATACACTAAATAACCACAGATGGCCTTATGTGTCAAATCATTTCACCAATTCTCAGTCGGTCCCAGTTGAACAAATGGGTTCCCTGTGCTAGGCTGGGCGAGGTTTGGCATCAATTCGACGACAATGAGGAGACATGCTGCTCGACGAGGCCTTAGATCTGATCCTTCACCATGCAGCCGTTCCCGGCAGACAGGTGGTGCCGCTTGCCCACAGTGGTGGCCGGGTCTGCACTGAGAACAATCAAGCCAGCCATCCACTTCCCGGCTATGACCAGTCAACCAGGGACGGATATGCGGTGCGTGGGCCGGGCAGAACCTGTGGTCTCGGCCGGCAGGCCTTTGCGCTCAGGGGCGAAATACCGGCCGGTTTTGTCCATCAAATTGATATTGACCCGGGCGAAGCCTATCAAATCATGACCGGAGGATTACTGCCGGTCGGTTCGGAACGGGTCATAGCCCAGGAGAATTGCCACCTTTCCGGCCCGGACTTGATTGTCGAGGAAACCGTACTGGCCAGTCCCGGTCGTTTTATTCGTACCCGGGGCAGCGAACACCAGGCAGGGGAACCGCTGGTTGAGCCCGGTACCAGGTTGAACGAATCCCACCTTGCCTTGCTGGCCGCCGCCGGCAATGCCACGGTCGAGGTGTTCAACCAACCCAAAGTGGCGTTTTTTTGCAGCGGCAGTGAACTGGTAATGGCAGAAAATACCTTGCAAAGCGGCCAGAAGTATTCATCCAATCATCTGTTGCTGGAAAGCTTGATAACCAGGTTTGGCGGCCAGGCCGAGGGGTATGGCATTGTTGCCGATGAGCGGCCGGCAATAGGCCGGTTGCTTGAGGCCATCAAAGAATCCGATGCCGACATTGTGATCAGTACTGGCGGGGTAGGTCCCGGTAAATATGATTTGTTCGGGGAACTCCTGCCCAAAGCCGGAGCCCGGATTCTCTACCGGTCACTGCAGTTTCGGCCAGGCAGATCGACGCTTTTCGGTATTTTAGATGATAAACTCTACTTTGGTCTTCCCGGTCCGCCACCTGCGGTTCGCCTTCTCTTTCTCGAACTTATCTGTCCGTTGTTGAAGAAGATGCAGGGAATGGGATCGTTTCGTAATCAAAGACAAGATGGTTTTCTCGAACATTCTGTTTCGTTACGATCAGCCGGTGTGCTCTGTTTCAAAGAGGGCCTTTATCGTCTTGAGGGAGGCCGGGTTAAGGTCGGCTATCCTGGCAAGCTTCAGACGTCGAATTGTTCTATAATGATGATGCCGGGGAGGGTTTCCTATGAACCGGGGGACAGGGTGACCATCAGCCTGGCATTGCCGGGCTGATGGTCCAGCTATGGATAAAGTAAGGACCACGACCAATTACCATCACCTGGTAAAAGGCACTTATCTGAAAAAAAACGGTGGTTTGCGACACTACCTCAGGCGCCGCCGTTTTTGATTACCAGAAATCTATGTAAATCGCTTCGTTAATTGACTATTTCTCTACCAGGGTCAGATTGATTCGATTCTTGAAAATTTTTACGTTGAAGGTGTCTCCCGGCTTGAAATCTGAAGCGGAAAGAATTTTTGAAGACAAACTAAGTGTCTGGTTTTTACCAATTTTTGCAGTTATCTGTTTCTTCTGCCTGGCTTTTTTCGGTTCTTTCACCTGATAATACTTTTTGTCTTCATCCATCAGTTTTAACATGAGGTTACTGAAGGTTGGGTGGTTTTTAATGTCCATACTTTTCATGATCTCGGTTTTACTATTTCCTGCAACCACAAGCTCTCTGAAATTGTCTAGATCATATTTTGTTTTACGGGCCATGTTTTCCTCTCTTTTA
>JARFQM010000438.1 GCA_029287755.1 Desulfofustis sp.
GACCTGACGCTGCGCAGAAAGGTCATCAGTACGATGATGGCGAGTATTCCGCCTATCAAAACGTTCTGCTTCACCAGGTTGATGGCGGTGTTGATATACGGCCTCTCGTCGTAGAGGATTTCCAGATAGAGCCCCTGATCCTTGAGGATGGTCTCGTTCAGGCGGTTGACCTCCCTCTCGACACTGTCGGTCATGGCCAGGACATTGGCTCCCTGTTCTTTCTGTATACCGACGACAATGATCTGTTCGGCGTTGTGCAGCACGGCCCCCTGTTCCTTGGCGTAGCCTTTGGAGACATTGACGATGTCGCGTAGGTAGACCCTCGACATGCCATCTTCATAGACCACGACATCCAGCGCTTCGGCCGGTGATTGAAATTGGCCCACTGTCCGAATCCGGTAGTTCTTGCGGCCCACCCCCATGACGCCGGCCGAGATCGTCGAATTGGAGCTGGTTATCGCCCTGGTAATTTCGTCGAAGGTGACGTTGTACCGCGCCATTTTCTTGATGTCGAGTTCCACATGCAGTTCGTCTTCGGTGCCGCCGAAAACCAGCAGGGAGCCGACACCCTCGACCCGCTCCAGATGCTGCCTGATCTCGTTCTCGAAAAAGGTTCGGTAGTGATTGATGGGTTCCTCGTTGTCTGGTTTGGGCCTCAGGGCCGACCAGATCACCGGTGAGCTGCTGGCCCCCGAGGCATCGATGCGCGGGCGTTTGGCGTTCTCGGGGTAGTCCGACACCTCGTTGAGCTTGTTGGAAACCCGCAGTAAAGCGTCGTCGAGATCGGTGCCCAGCGAAAAGGTCAGGGTTATTTCACCGAAATTGTTGTAGCTGGAACTCTCCATCTTGGTGAGCCCGGTCAGTCCCTTGAGCACCTCTTCCTGTTTTTCGATGATGTCTTTTTCAATTTCGTAGGGAGTTGCGCCGCCCCAGTTGGTCTGTACCGATATCTGCGGCTTTTCGACATCAGGGGTGAGTTGGACCGGCAGGGAGTTGAGCCCTATGAGACCAAAGGTTATCAGGAGAATTACCGCCACGATGACGGTAACCGGCTTGTCGAGGCCGTATCTGACGATGTCCATGTTATTCTCCAACCATGACAGGCTGATCCGGACGAAGCCGTTCGTTGCCCTCGGTTACCACCGGCATGCCCGGTACGATATAAGGATTGTCGACTCCCACTTTATCGCCGAGATAGGCGACGATGTTGACGGGGAGAAGGGCGGCCTTGCCCTCCTTCACCGTATAGACGAAGTCCTTGCCCTGGAATTTCACCAGCGAGGCCCGGTCGATGATCGATAGCTGCCGCTTCATACTGGCGGGCACGGAAACGGTAGCCGACATATTCTGGGCGATCAGATCCAGCGGTTCGATGGAAATTTTCAGGAAGACGTTTTTGGTTTTCATATCGGCTACGGGATCTATATCTTCCAGCGTGCCGGTCAATTCCTTGCCAAAGGCGGTGATGGTAACGGGAAGCTGCTGGCCGGGTTCTATGTATTGGAGGATGGACTCGGAAATTGGCGCCCTGATGTACAGGTCTTCGCTGGAGCCGATCGATACCAGCTGTCGTCCCGGCTGAACCCAGCTTCCCGAATCGACATCCTTGGTCAAAATTATGCCGTTGAAAGGGGCTGAGATGACGGATCTTTTCTTCTGGATCTTAAGTTTCTGCAGTGTTGCCTGGGTGGCCTGTTTTTCAATCTGGGCATTTTCATACTCGAACAGGGCATTATCCCGCTCCCGCTCAGACACGCCTGCTTTTCCGTAGAGCCGTTCGAGTCGTTTGTAGTTTTTTTCGACGTTGGCTATACGCAGTTCTATCTGTTTGAGTTTGGCCTGTTGAAAATTAATCTCCTCATCGAGGATCTCAGTATTCAGAATTACCAGCGGGTCTCCTTTCTTGACCATTTCTCCCTGGTCTACCTCGACGCTTTCCACGAGCCCGGCCAGTTCCGTCGAAATATTGCTGATCCGCTCGTAGTAGAGAACGCCGATCACTGTCCGGGTCTGCGCCACTTCCTCCTGGCCCACCGGCGCAACTTTAACCTTGGCCGGCGGCGGACCATCGGCAGCGAATGCGGGATGACAAATGATGAGCATTGCAACCGCCGCTGCTGCACACAGATATTTACCAGTCATTTTACTCTCCGGGATCTTTGGCTATTTTGACAGAATTCGCTTCGATTTGACCGAGCACTCTGAGTACCATGGCCTTATCCTGCTTGTCTATATTTTCTTCGATTCTGGCGGAAAGCGTCTCCAGCAGACGCGCCATTTCATGACTGAGATCGGCTCCTTTGTCGGTCAGGAACACGAGTTGGGAACGCCGGTCTTGAGGATTTTCAGGCCTGACTATCAAATTCTTTTTTTCCAGCCTGTCAAGTATCCTGGTGGTATTGGCCGGGCTCTTTCCGGTCAGGGAGCCTATTTCGCTCTGGATCCTGCCCCTCTGCCGGTCCAGGTTTTTATGGAGATGGAGCTGTTCCCTGGTGAGATCGAAGGGTTTCAGCAGGCGGTCAATATTGGTGCGGATGGTCTGCGAGGCGAGGTATATCGGGCGTCCCGGACTATTGTGTTGACAGGTGGTCATGGTCTTGTCCCAAGATGTTGACCAGACAATGATTAACCGGTTAATTATCCATGTCAACCAGGTAATGCAGCCGCCCCTTTCTCCTGCATCGGCAAAATTAATGGTAAAGTTATGGTACATTAGTATAGTGCCAAAGCGTGGTGGATTGATAACAAGGTCCATGGAGCGGTCGACTGCGAGGAGAATAATACTATGGGAATCTATTACGTAGCTGGAAATTTCGTTGATGAAGCCGAGGCGGTATTGCCGGTATCGGATCTGGCTATTCTGCGGGGATACGCGGTGTTCGATTTTCTGCGGACCTACAACGGTCTCCCATTTCACCTCGAGGCGCACCTCAAGAGGCTGCGCAACTCCGCCGCCCTGATCGGTCTTGCCTGTCCATGGAGCCTCGAGGAATTGAGCGATATCGTGGGCCAGACGCTATCCAAAAATGACTATCACGAATCAAATATTCGTTTGCTGATCACCGGCGGAGACAGCGAAGACTCCATTTCCCCCGGCCGTAACCCCCGACTGCTGGTGATGGTGCGGCCGGTCACTTCTTATCCGGAGGTCTGGTACGAAGAAGGCACTAAAATCATTACGGCCCGGCTGAACCGCTACATACCGGGCGCCAAAAGCACCGATTATATCAGGGCCATCGTCACCCTCAAAGACGCCCAGGCGGCCGGAGCAATCGAATCGGTATATGTGAACAAGGATGACCAGGTGCTGGAAGGCACGACCTCCAATCTTTTTGCCGTCTGCGACAACAAAGTGGTCACTCCCTCCGAGGATATTTTACCTGGAATCACGCGAGATGTGCTTCTCGACATCATGAAACCTCATTTTCGCCTTGAATTGCGGCCGGTGTTCAGAGAAGAGCTCCTGAAAGCCGATGAGGTGTTCATGGCTTCATCGACCAAGGAGGTGGTTCCGGTCGTCCAGGTCGACGATCAGGCCATCGGTGACCGGCGGGTGGGCCCGGTAGCCAGGAAGGTAATGGCAATGTTCAGGGATTACACCGATAACTACGGCAAACCCTGAGCCCGGTACCTGTGGCCCGACCGGCTGAGCGTGCGGCCTATTTCCTGATGCAAGGTCGTTCGATATAAGAGTAGGTAAAGATTGTCACCAGGTAGGTGGCGATGCCCGCTATCAGGAAAATATCAATTCCAGTCGGATTATAGTCCCAGAAATAACGTGTGGTACTGCGCACGCATTCAATGATGATCGGATGCAGCAGATAGTAGCTGTAGCCGACAATCCCCACCGCCTTGAGCGGCAGCAGATTCATCGCTTTATCCAGTAAAGAATTTCTGGCCAGCATGGTTGCCAGAATGAAGAGCCCGGCAGCCGAACCGAAAATGTGCGGCCTCCTCCATGGGTTAAGATGGTCCAGGTGCTCGAATGGATGGGCAGACATTACCAGGCATGTGCAGAGAACAACGATCCCAATCAGCGAGAACAGAGCAGTGCTCGTCGGACGCTGCAGAGTTGAGTCGAATCGGGCGATGAGATAGTTGTAGGCGAAGGCGGCAGCAACACCGGTCAGAAATATGCCGGCAAAAGGTTTGAGATGGACGCCGTTGCCGTACAGCGCGACCAGGTCATTGGTAAGATAGCGATGAGCCGCCAGGGCGCAGCCGGCAAGAAAGAGCGCGTGCACTAATAGACGATTGCGGCAGAGCAGATAACTGACAGCCATCACCAGCGGCAGGATCAGGTAAAAGAACATTTCCTGGCTGATGGACCAGAAATGACCGTCGGCTTGAAGGAACAGATAGTGTCTGATTGCATCCGCAACTTTTCCCAGGAAAAGAACGCTCACGGTAATCATCACGTAGTACATCGGCACTATTCTCTTAATTCGCCTGAGCAGATAATTGGTCATGTAGGACTTTGAGAGTGCCAGGGACGGTTGTCTGATAAAAGGGCTCGTAAACAGAAAGCCACTGAGACAGAAGAACAGCCAGACACCGGAGATGCCGCCGGTCTTGGTCAGACCGGTATGCTGGGCGAGGACAAGAAGGGCCGCAAGCCCTCGGACACCATCAAGCGAGCCGAATTTAATTCCGGCGGAAGAACGCTTGCTGGCAATGTCGTTGAAGGCGTCGATATTCTGCACGGAGAAGCGCTTACAGGCCAGGAAGCTGAACAAAGCGAAAATAAAAGGCAGAATCCATTCCAGAAAGAAATTGTCCTGAACCAGCTCGCCTTGATGGATGATATAAGGGTCTGCATCGGCCATACGCAGAAACACATGATCTTTTTCTAGACTGAAAGTTTTGATATCATCGCTGGGCAGAAAGTTCTGGTAAATTGCCCGGTGGTCAAAACTGAATCCTGGTCCGAAATTACTGCCAAGCGTAATTGAATAAAGCTTCAGGGTGCCGGGTGCGGTACCTGTGTCGAGCCGCAGCTGTCTTTCCACATGGTTGTGCAGCACTCTTTTTTTCCTGCTGTTTTCCGTTGCTGG
>JARFQM010000063.1 GCA_029287755.1 Desulfofustis sp.
CGGAGAGCTGTCCGGGGAAATGATTATCGAAGCCAGTCAACTCCATTTCCTCGAGCAGCTCACCGACAACCTTTTTTATCCTTTGCTTCTCGACTTTTTTCAGGGCCAGGCCGAGGCCGATGTTCTCGCCCACGGTTTTCCAGGGAAACAGCCCGTAATTCTGTAGAATGGTTCCGCACCGTGGATTGCCGGAGATGGCGATGGTACCTGCATCGGGCTTTAAAATATCTGCCAGCAGAAGAAGCAGCGAGGTTTTGCCGCATCCCGACGGCCCGATGATGGCGCAGCGGTCATGCGCCTCAATCTCAAAAGAGATGTCATCAAGGACGTTCTGAATCTGTCCCTCATGCGCGAAGCTCAGGCTGGTTGAGCTGACCTTGATCATCTGCGCTCGTTAATCATCCAGAAAATCGGTGGCGACAATATCCTCGTAGGTGATGGTCGCGGTCAATCCTTTGTCGGCAAGCCACTGGGCGGCTGGTTCGAAGAGGTCCCTGCTGAAGGGTTCCGGTGCCGGATAGACAGCGATGGGATAGCTGTTGGCCAGAAAAGGAGGAATCCGTCCTTTTTCCACCACCAGGTCACGATAGCGTTGGGGATCGCCATTAATGGCCTGAACCGCCCGGCGGTAGGCTCTGAAAAGCGCCTTGACCTCCTGCTTTTTATCTATCAAGGCCCCTGAACTCATTATCACCACCGTCTGGGAGAGACTCTGATTCAGGTCGGCGTCAGTGATCAGGACTCTGGCGCCTTTGCCCGCAGCAATTGAGGAAAGCGGCTCGGGGAGGGTGGCTGCCTGCACCGTTCCGGAAAGCAGCATCTGCATCCGAATCGGCATTTTCTTGATCTCAACTTTACTTATTTCCTCAGGGCTGAAGCCCTGCTCTTCCAGTAGCCGGTCGGTCACATATTCGATGATGGTGGCGTTGGATACGGCGATATCCACGCCTTTGAGGTCGTCTACCGCGTGGATCTTCGATGATGGTGCCGCCAGAATGGCGAAGACCCCTTCGGCCGGAGTCTTTCCGAGTCCCAGGGAGGTGATTTTTATCAGGCCCCGGCCCTGGTCGAGCAGCAGGGCACCGATCGGGTCGGAGATGGCCCCGTCGATAGCCCCGGCAGTCAGGGCGCTGTCTCTTTCCAGGGCACTGAGAAATGGTACGAGCTCGACCCGAACATTTTCATCCTTAAAAAAACCTTCTTGTTCGGCCACATAGAACGGCACGGAGTCTTCGATCTGTAACAACCCGATCTTCAGGCTTGCCGCGGCCGCACTGGAAGAGATGAGCAGGGCTGCGAGAAAAAAAAAGATCTGCTTCATGGCATCTACCTCTGGGTGAGGACTGTATATAAAAGGAAATTCGGGAAACCGGCTAATCTGTCTGGTAGCAGGCCACAATTTCACCGAAATAGAGGGTGTGATAATCTTTGGCCGGATAGAGTTTTTCCAGTTTGTCGTCAAGATTGGTGCTGTCCATAGCCGATCTGTAGACGATTTTACATTCGTAATGTACTCCGGGAACATCGATGACCGGCGACCCCACCTTTGCCGCCTTGCGGGTCTGCAGACCGCATTCCAGGAACTTATCGTAATCCCGTCCCGATTTGGTGCCGCAGAAAATCAGCGCCTCCTTGCTGCCTGCATCGGTCGGAATGGTAACGGTAAAGTCATCGCTCTTTTCAATAAGTTCGAAGGTATGCCGCGAATTCCTGACAGCAACCATGAACACCTCCTTTTTCCAGACAAAACCTATGGTTGCCCAGCCAATGGTCATGGTGTTTATAGCCTCGCCCGCTTTAACGGTAAGAAACGCTCCTCTGGTAAGGGTTTCCATCAGGTTGTCCAGGTTGTCCAAATACGCTCTGTTGTTCATAGCCGTGTCCTCAGAAGAATATTTTGTCGAAAAGCTACCTGAAAGGTTGCTCTCGTGCAACATAACAATGATTGGTCGAGAAGTAAGGATGGTGATTTTACCTAGGCCCCTGACAGCCGAAGCCTGCCGAGGAGCTGTTTGAGGTGGTCACCCGGAAAGCTGTTGTGGTGAATATCGGCAGCCGATTCAAACTTGCCGAGGCGGCAGAGGCCCATCGTCAGTTGGCGGCCAGAAAGACCACCGGCAGTTCGATTCTGTTAGTCTAAGCCAGCTGTTCAGTAGGGGCAGAGTTGCCGCCCGCACCTGCCTGCAGACCAGATGCTGTTTTTCAAGAATCTCAGTCTAGTGGTCGCCGTGCTCATGTGGATGGCTGCCGTGGGGATGCAGGTGATGGTGGGTATGCAGGGCTGAGTGGTCAGCGGCCACAATGCGGCCTGCTTCCATGCCGGCCAGATCGACGCAGGTTGCCGCCAGAAAATCGTAATCGTGGGAAATGATGATGTGACCAAGTCCGAGCCCGGCAATAATATCTATCAAACGTTCCCTGGTTTCGGGGTCGAGGTTGTTGGTGGGCTCGTCCAGAAAAAGCCCGCGGGGCTTCATAGCCAGGATGGTGGCCAGCGATACCAGCTTCTTTTCACCTCCCGAGAGATGATGGGTTACCCGCTGCTCGAGATGATCCAGCCCCAGTTCAGTCAGGGTCTGGTGGGAGGCCTCAAGCGCTGCTTTTGGACTGGCACCGAGATTGAGCGGTCCAAAGGCCACGTCCTCAATAACTGTGGGAGAGAAAAGTTGATCGTCGGCATCCTGGAAGAGCAGGCCAATTTCCTTGCGCAGGGTGAAGAAGTCCCCTGCGTTCACCATCTCTTTGCCCTTGAATCGGATTGAGCCGGACTGGGGCTTGAGAAGTCCCATCATGCAGTGAAAAAGGGTAGTTTTTCCGCAACCGTTTGGGCCAATTAAACCCAATTGCTGCTGCTGCTGCAGGGTAAGATTTATCCGGTCGAGTATCGGGGACTGGACCCCGGGATAGGAAAAAGTGAGATCTGCGAGTTCGATCAGCGGCGCTGCCATCATGAGGAAATCCTGCTGTATAGCTCCAGAGCAATCAGGGCGGCGACGGCGGTCAGCATCAAGAGAGCAAAGCCGATTTCGGTTTTACCCACAGAAGAGTCATAAAGGGAGTGGAACTGCCCCTGGAAACCG
>JARFQM010000080.1 GCA_029287755.1 Desulfofustis sp.
TGGCAGGACCAAACAACCAAAAAGAAGCCAGGCTGACAAGAAAAAGCTTAGCACAGTTAGAGCCCACTCGTTATACTTTCAGGCCATAAAGAACCGATAACCCAAGCCGCATTTCCGCCTATGAAGATTCTTGTTACAACCATTCTATGTGCCCTGTTGGCGGTACCTTGCACAGGATACCCCAACCCTGTCGACAGCTTCCCGGAGTCAATTGGCAACGATCCGGCTCTGACCATAACCGGCGAGGCGAAGGCGTGGTCCCCGGATAACATGTTCGAGCATGTAAATGGAGAGGCGGAACTCCTGATCCGCTACGGAGCTCTGAGCCTCAGCTTTGTCTCCTATGAAAATGGCAGTGGAGACTATGTTTCCGTGGATATTCTCGATCTGGGCGAACCAATCAACGCCTACGGTCTCTTCCGATTGTACTCAGGGTGCGATGGTGAAGAGCTGACAATCCACGGCGCCACGGTCCTTGCAGACGAATACACACAATATGCATGGTGGGGGCAGTACTTTTTGAGAATCAACCTTGATATCAGCGACAACACGAATAGCGGCAGTGCCCTCGTGGCGGATTTTCTAAAACATTTTTCAGAGCACGTACCTGAACGCTCTCCTCTGCCCGCCGCTCTGGAAATTCTGCAATTGAACGCCAGGAGCCCATGTGAGGTAAATTATCATCCTGAACACATAGATTTTGACCTGGAAACAGGGCCCGGATATTCATGGGTCGGCAAGGATGGCAATTCCTACTCAGCTGTTGTTCTGGAGTCTGAAGAGAAAGCTGAACTCCGCTATAGGGCATTAAAGGAAAAAGGTGTTGCACGCTTACTGCTCTGGAAAAATGGGGTGATCTGGGGCACCGCCGTTGATGGTGAGCCCACCGACGACATGAAGGAGACTATCAGACAAATTGTTGAGAATTTGTGAAGCGATGATTTATCACAGCTGCATACGCCCAAGTCGATTTCCAAGATTATACAGGAGTTCCCATGCTGCTTAAAAGGCGTGATCTATTAAAAGGAACATGTGCTTCGCTGGTCTACTCTCTTTTTCCTCACCGCGCCCAGGCCGGTCAGTCAGAGCTGCTGCCTAAGAGGATACTTGGCCGAACCGGGGTGGAGGTAGCGGTACTCGGCTATGGTGCCATGCAGGTATCCGACCCCGCTATCATACGGCACGGCCTGGAGCTGGGAATTAATTACATCGATACAGCGGACTGCTATATGGGCGGCCGCAATGAAAAAGTGGTGGGCAAAGCGGTGGCCGGAATTCGAGACCGCGTCGTTATCGCGACCAAGGTTCACATCGCCAAAGAGTCCAGGATGAGGAGATCGGTTGAGCGAAGTCTCGCCTCACTTGGAGTTCAGCGTGTCGATCTCATGCAGCTTCATAATCTGAGATCCAGGGAGCAGGTTGTCCGCAAAGACGTTCAGGACTTCTTGACCAAGATGAAACAGGAGGGCAAGCTCAGGTTTACTGCGGTCACGACTCACAGCAATCAGACTGAGGTACTTGAAGCCGTGGTGGAGGATGGCTTTTACGATGCGGTGCTGGTTGCCGTTAACTTCAGATCTCCTAAGAAACTTTTTGACACAATAGAGAAAGCTGCCGCTGCGGGCGTCGGAATTATCGCCATGAAAACGCAAAACGGCGGGTTCGAAGACAAAGATGTACCGGAGTTTACCCCGCACCAGGCCGCCTTACGATATGTCATCGATAAGCCAGGTGTTCACGTGGCTGTTCCCGGCATGCTCAGTAAGAAAATGATCGCCGAAAATCTTGAGGCAGCACGCCGCAAAGTAGACCTCGCCGATGTGGTGAGACTTGAAAATTACCGCAAAGATCTGGTCGGCAGGGCCTGCTCCTTCTGTTCAAGCTGCATAGATCAGTGCCGTTACGGGGTGGGGGGCCTGGATGTGGCGAGAACCAGGATGTACGCGGAGGGCTATGGCGACAGGGACCTGGCGCTCAGCAATGGCCGGGCTGTACTCTCAAATATACGGCTTTGCGCCACTTGTGAAGGGTGCACCGTACGCTGTAATCAGGGCATCGACATACAGGTTTCGGCGCAACAGGTGTATCGATATATCTCTTAAAACTGAGCCATTTGCAAAACGATCTTTTCGCCCACACTCTGCGTTATGCTCAAAATTTTATCCTCGGAATATCAATCATATGCCTGTGGTAAAATTTCTCGCATGGTTTGATTTTGAACGACAATCCTAGTTGTGCAAAAGGCTCAACTATTCCGAATTTTCTCCCACAGGCTCATAAGAAGCAGCCTCGAGCAGCCTCGAGCAGAAACAGTGGATTGCTTTGACTGCCGCTCCAAGAGGAGCGCTCGTGCTCAATTCTTGACAATACACACCGCCCATTTTCTGCCGGCATGCAGATTATGGAGATCCTGGTCTTTTAATTTGTGAAAAGAATATTATCATGGTCAGGCTTGTCGGCATGATGTCTCTGGCGGGGCGTAGTGCACGCCGGTCAGCGATGAGCTGTTTTGCGCCGGATACCTGAGTTGCGTTAATAACCACATGGAATAATAGCTAAAAGCTGTAGATGCTCTCGATTAATCATCTCGATATCCGTTACGGCGAAAAGCATCTGTTCAAAGATGTTTCCGCCGTCGTTCACTCCGGCGACCGGGTTGGCCTGGTGGGGGTCAACGGCACGGGCAAATCGACCTTGATGAAAATCATGGCCAAGGAGGTTGCTGCCGATGACGGTGTGGTGAGCAGGGCGAAGCTCTTCTCCGTCGCCTATCTTCCCCAGGAACCGGCCCTGATCAGTTCCGGACGAACCCTCTACGAGGAAGCGGTTCAGGCCTTTGCCGAGCTGTTGAAACTGCAGCAGGAGGCCGATCGACTGAATGAAAGCCTGAGCAGCAGCGCCGCGCAGGATGAACAGTTTGAAAACCTTCTGGAGCGCCAGGGCAGCATTCAGCAGATGCTGGACAGCAGCGACATATACACGATCAGAACCCAGACGGAGAAGGTTCTCTTCGGGCTCGGGTTCAGCAAGCACGATCTGCAGAAACAGGTTTCCTCTTTTTCCGGAGGCTGGATCATGCGACTCTTGCTGGCTAAGATGCTTCTCCAGTCGCCGTCGCTGCTCCTGCTGGATGAACCGACCAACCATCTCGATCTCGACTCTCTTACCTGGCTCGAGTCATTTCTGCAGACCTACCATGGCGCCCTGGTGATCATCTCCCATGACCGCACCTTTCTGGACAGAACAACGACTCAGACATGGGAACTCAGTCTCGGCCGCCTGACCGCCTATAAAGGGAACTACTCGAAATATATCGAGGACAAAGAGGAGCGGCGGAGGATCGAGAAGGCGTCCTACGACAACCAGCAGGCCCAGATCCGACAGACCATGCGCTTTGTCGAACGGTTCCGGGCGAAATCCACCAAGGCCCGGCAGGTCCAGTCAAAACTCAAGCAGCTCGACCGCCTTGAACTGGTCGAACTGGCCGAGGAGGAGCACTCCATACACTTTTCTTTTCCGCCCGCACCCCACTCAGGGCGGGACGTCCTGATGGTCGAGTCGATTGCCAAAAGCTACGGTGACTCCCGGGTCTTCGATCAGGTTGATCTCCACCTGCAGCGGGGAGACAAGGTGGCGGTGGTTGGGGTAAACGGGGCCGGCAAATCAACCCTGCTCAAAATTCTCGCCGGCCAGCTGCGCTGCGACAGCGGCTCCATACGGGTAGGCACCGGTGTCCAGTTGACCTATTTTGGCCAGCATCAGGCCCAGGAACTGGCCCCCGATTTTACCGTGCTTGAGAGCCTCTCCCACGTGGCCGGGGACATGGCCATGACCCGAATGAGATCATTACTCGGCGCCTTTTTGTTCAGGGGCGAGGATGTGGACAAAAAGGTATCGATCCTGTCCGGCGGCGAGAAAAGCAGGCTGGCGCTGGCCCGGATGATTGCCGTGCCGGCCAACTGCATGCTGCTCGACGAACCGACCAACCACCTCGATATGCTCTCCCAGGAGGTGCTCCAGGAAGCGATGCGCCAATACGACGGAACCATCGTTGTGGTTTCCCATAACCGCTACTTTGTCGATTGTTTTGTAAACAAAGTGCTGGAGATCAAAGATAGTATGGCGACCCTGTTCGACGGCACGGTCGCCGAATATGTTGAACGCCAGCAGCGGCTGGCCCAGAGGGAAGCGGCCACGGTGAAAAGCGCACCGGAGTCGGAGAAGAATAACAAAACCGTTCAGGCGAGCAGAAAAGAGAGACGTCGCCAGGAGGCGCTGAAGCGGGAAAGGCGCCGGCAGCTGGCCGGACCGTGGCTGAAAAAGCTGGCCGAGGCGGAGAAGAAAGTGGAAAAATTCGAGCTGCTCAAAGAAGAGCTCGAGGCCGCACTCGCCAATCCTGAACTCTACCAGGACAGTGCCGGTTGGGCGGAGGTAAACGAACGTTACAATGACTGCACCCGCAGGCTTGATCGGTGGATGAAGCGCTGGGAGGAGGCCCAGATAAAAATGGATGAGATCGACGGCGAAGAGCTTGGCGAACGGTGAGCTCCGGGTGGCAGGAAGCAAAAATTGACATATGCACATCACTGGAGTAAAAATGAACCATCGTGGTGGCATTACAGCGTAATTTCAAATCTTGAGAATTATTGCGGAGGCTCGACGGATGAAAAAATGGGAATGTACGATATGCGGCTATATCCATGAAGGCGATGCTCCGCCGGATGAGTGCCCATTATGCGGCGCCGGTCCGGAATATTTCAAGGAGGTCGTCGAGAGCGCTGAGGAGGCGCCGGCCGAAGCCCCAGCCGAGGCGCAGTCAGAGGCCCAGCCCGAGGGGCAAGCCGATACAGCAGCTGAAGTGCAGTCTGACTCAGCGCCTGAGCCGGCCGCAAAACCGGCAGCCGCGCCATCTTCGACTGAGCTGAAAAAATGGGAATGCACGTTATGCGGCTATATCCACGAAGGGCCTGCACCACCTGACTCTTGTCCGGTGTGCGGAGCCGGTCCCGAATACTTCAAAGAGATTGTCGAGAAAGAGGAGAAAACGCTCACCGAGGCCGTCCTGGAGCCTGAGACCGGTGCGGCGGGGCAGAAACCGGCCCCAAGCCTGTTCCGGAAAATGGTCATGAAGCATCATCTGCACCCCATCGCGGTGCATACCCCCAACGGCGTCCTGCCGCTCGCCCTGGTTTTTCTGGCGATCGGCACCGTGCTGGGGATCACCAGCTTCGAGCAGGCCGCCTTTTACAGTCTGGTTTTTGTGCTGCTCAACATGCCTTTTGTGATTCTTACCGGATATATCGCCTGGCAGGAGCGCTACAAAGGTGCGAAAACCACAATATTCGGCGTTAAGATCGGTGGCACCATCGTTGTCTGTGCCACGCTCGTGGCCATGGTGATCTGGCGTCTGGTGGAGCCTGGGGTGGCTGCGTCGCCGGGGCGCTGGACGTACCTGCTCATCTGCCTG
>JARFQM010000086.1 GCA_029287755.1 Desulfofustis sp.
ATCCTCCTCGGTGAACTCCCAGCCGCCAAAAAAGCGCACCATCATCCTGCTGCCGGTGGTGGCGTAAGTCTCTTTACGGGCCATGGCGTCAAAGATTGCCTCCCTGGTGTTGTCGGTCGCCCAGACGGCTGCATACCCGGATGAGGCCATCTGATAGCCCATGATTTTCCCTTCTTCACCCCCAAGGGTCACATGCATGGCCCGCTCGGCCGATGGTTCTACTCCTGAATGTTTACCGAAAAAATTATTTTCTTCGACCGCGGGCATCGAGGTGTGGGAATCGGTGGAGCCGATCTGGCCGTATTTGTAGGGATTGACACCTAATTTCTCCTCGAATTCCAGTCCGCGCTTCAATCCGGATCTTAAATACTCGCCGGCCAGCATCTCGTTGGTCTTGGCCTCGCTCATGTCGAGGTTGCCGAGGTCCCAGGTCTCATAATCGGCGAACTCATCGTCGGGCGACAAAAAGGGATGGGCCTCGCCGTCACCCTTGATCTGGGTGGTTTCGTATAAGGGTTCCCACTTCTGGCGTAGTTCGGCGTAATGCTTTTCGATCGGTTTGCCGGACAGGGTTTCGACGTCGAACATGATGCCGTTGGCCAGGTTGCCGTTGTGCGGTATGGCGAGCAGATCGCCGCCTGTTTTATCCTCGTAACGCTGCATGGCCTCCCATAAATCCTCCGGGTCGGCGCTGTCGGCCAGGGTGAAGGGCAGGGTCTGACGCGCCTGGCTGGCGCCGTCCCGGTAAATCACCACCCGGTGCAGATTGTTGCCCTTAACCAGCGAGGTCCATTCATACCCGATAAAGGCGGTGAATCTTCCGGGCTCGTTGTATTGTTCGGCCGCCTCAATCACCCCTCCCCAGACCGGCTTCATCATTTCCGGGTCATTGGTCTGCCAGGGAAACTGGCCCTGGGAGAAGAGGGTGATAATTTCCAGGGCCGCATCAACCGAAGCCTGCCCGCCCTCGTTAATTGCCTTGTTCCAGCGGCGGCCTTCCTCTTTATCCATTACGGCGGGATCCCCCTTGGAAAACATATCGAAAAATCCCATGCCGTCCGAATGATCGGCTATAACAACAAAATCGAGGGGCTTGCCGAGCTTGGCCTTGAACCCTTTCGAGGCGGTCACCTCGGCGCCGCGCACAAATTTATAGGCGTCGTCGAGCCCCAGCCGGTTGCCGAATGTCCCCGCATCCATGGACAGGGAGGTGTGGAGATGGGTATCGCCGAAATAGACCTGGGTTGGATACGTACGATTCACATAGGGTGAAAACTCTTTTTTATCAGGAGTCGCGTGCTCTTTGTCGAACATCGCCGACGTCGTCGCCTGGGCGGCGGTGCTCATGGAGATAACCATGACCGCCATGACACTCAGTAATCTTTTCATTGTCTCTTCTCCTTCTTAAAGGATCCCGCCGGAATGGCGAGGGGGCGTCGTGGGGTGATTCGTCGAACTAATAGTCTAAACTAATTATTCTGCTGCGTGATGCAATTTGCTTCCCGGGAATAATTCTTAAAGAGAGAGCCTTTTGCAAAATTAAGATTGTCGTTCAAAATCAAACCATGCGAGAAATTTTTACCACAGGCATTTGATTGATATTCCGAGGATAAAATTTTGAGCATAACGCAGAGTGTGGGCGAAAAGATCGTTTTGCAAAGGGCTCGAGAGGACCTTTATTATCAGGCGGTAGCAAAGGAGAAAAACCTGCGCCAAAACCATCCAAGTGAAAGCCACCTGGTGAGAAACATTTTGAAATAGGGTAAAAGTCTCTCACAGTAACCGCAACCCAACAACAATCGCCTCAGCAGCAGGCACCAAAATTCGCAATGCGCACAAACAAGAATCGCCTTATCCCCCTGCTGGCTTTGCTCTATCTCTTTGCCATGGGTTTCTTTGCCTGGGGACTGGCCGTGGGAAAATATCAGGTCTTTCCCTGGAATCAATTGGACTCGATTTACTCAGAACTGCACGCCTATTTCACCTTCAAGGAGGGCCCCGAAAAAACCGCCACAGAAAAAGTACTGCTGCACCACCAGGAGAACCGCTCGGAGTTTGACTTTGGCGGGTTGAAGATCAGGGATGCCAATTTTCAGGATCACGGCTATCTGCTTATTTCCGGCTTCAGCAAAACCTATGGCCAGGTGGTCGTAGAACTGTTCTCAATTGCGGAAAACAGGGTCCTGCACAGATGGATTCCAGATATCGCTAAAATTCTGGAAAATACCCCCACCTTCAGCGACGGGCCCAATATGGAGAAAGCTTACCGGGTCCAGCACCCTCTGCTGCTTGAGGACGGAGGGCTGGTCTTCACCTCCGGCGCAGGCCCCATGGTGAAAATCAATTCCTGCAGCGACATCGAATGGGTGCTGGTGCACAAATTTCACCACTCGATCGAGCGCGATCACCAGGGCAATATCGTCACCTGCTCCAAAATAGATGGCGACGGCCCGGGTACCTTGCTGCCGATTCGTGATGACGCCATAGCGGTGGTGTCACCGGACGGTACGCTCAGCGCTGAATATTCCATCACAAAAATTCTCTTGGATAACGGGCAGAGGGCCCTGGTATACGGAATCGGCCGCTTCGAACACAATCGAATCCACCTCAACGATGCCCAGCCAATAATCAAAGAAGCGGGTGTCGCCAAGATTGGAGACGTGCTGATCAGCAGTCGTCATCTTTCCACCGTTGCCTTGCTCGACCCGAAATCGGGCACAATCAAATGGCTGAAGACAGGGCCCTGGCTCAATCAGCACGATATAAATCTGCTCCCGGACGGCCGCTACAGTATCTTCGGAAACGATATGGTACGAGGCTATGAAAAGACGGGTAATTTCCTGGCCGAAAAGGGTGTATCCAATATCTACATCTATGATCCTGCAACAGACACGGTCACCAAACCATACGCAACGGTGATGCGTAAGGAGAAGATTGGTTCCTTGACCCAGGGAAGATCTCGTATTCTGACCAACGGTGATGTCTTTATCGAACAGACCGATTCGTCCAGGATGCTGCGCATCTCAGAACAAGGCGTGAGGTGGGAATATGTCAATGCCGTGTCTGAGAACACGGTGGGAGCCCTGCATTGGTCGCGTTATCTGACGCCGGAGGAGACAGATCTGACCTGGTTGGACAATCTCACCTGCAAGTGATCCTGCCATATATTGCTATTGAGCCAGCCGCACCTCACAGAGATTCAGCCAGGTAGCGCAGGTAGATGTGGTCGGTGCCGCAGCAGCCACCCAGTATCTTGACCCCGAACTCCCGGTTGAGCCGCACCATGCCCGCACCCCAGTCGGGCAGCGGATCCTGCTGCAGTTCATCGGCTCCGTCAAGCTCGGCATGGTCCTTCGAGGAGGAATTGGCCTGGATACCGATCAGGCGCCTGAAAAGGGCTGGCGGTTGCCGCTCCGCCTGGATAAAGGTGGGATATACGCAGTTGACCATGTAGCCGGCGGGAGGTCGGGCTGTCTCCTGGTCTATGATATCCACGGCCTCGGCCAGAGGGGTTCCGTCCAGTACCTTTCCCGAACTGTCGATGACAAAGCTGATCACATAGGGCTTTGCGCTGCCGCCAAGTCTATCCGCCATGCCCAGTGATTCGCTCACCGCCGGCATGGTCTGGGCGATGATCACCTCTGTGTCCGTGTCCGCCAGCTGATCTATCTGCCAGCCATGGATTGCCGCAGACTCTCGCCTGTCCAGTGCCGCTGCTGCTGAATAACAATCGTTTCTGGGGGCCAGCAGCGCCCCCGCAATGAGCGGCGAGTCCCCTGCCCTATAACGCTCCTGCAGCTCTTTCATAAACTTCACCGCGTCGCCATTGATGGTGTCTGGCACCCCCGCCTCCTTAATACGAGTTCTGTCAACCCGCCAGGTCGGCGCACAGAGAAGCAGCGGCAATTTTGCTTCTCTGGCCACCTCTATGTAGCTGCAATAGATCTCTGCCAGCCGCTGTCTTCCTTCGGCCTCATAGATCAGCGGCGTGTTGAAAAGTATCGGGTGGAGTTCGACGCCGGGCAATCTGCGCAGCCTCTCTGAGACCGCACATTCGGACAATATAATCGAGTGCTGTTCGAGAAGATGGATGAAGCTCATAGTAGGCTGCACAGAAATAGGTTGGCTGGTTAGGATTCAACCATAACAACTTGGTGCTGAACATCAAGATGGTATGGCTCAGCTCATGCGCAACGACCTCGAAGAAGACCGGGGTGTTCGGATATTCAAAGGTGGTAAATGGTTCGAGATCATTTACGCGGGGCCTGATTATCCATAGACCGGCTCTCAGATGTCACGCATCCGGCAATAGGTCTCTCTGGATAGTGCGATCACAATGATGGACAGCGCAGCACTGACGACCAGCCAGAAAAACGCCGCGCTGTAGGCCGCTTCATTGTAGACCCGGGCTCCTTCAACCATGGTACCCTGCCAGTGGGAATCGAGAATCTTACCGAGCAATGGTTGCATGATCGACGCGATGCCGAGGACCGACATATTGACCACTCCGCCGACCGCTCCTGCGGCACCGGGATGATTCACCTCCCTCGCGGTGGCAAAGCCGATAATCATCGTCCCTGAGGTAAAACCGATTGCGGCCAGCAGAGGAAACAACATCAGGTGGGGGAGTTTGACCAGCAGAAAGATGGCCCAGAAGGTAGTGGTCAGAATTGTGCCTATCAGGTAGGGCAGTTTACGCCTGCCCAGCCGGTCCGATATGGCTCCGCAGACAGGGCCGCTTAAGGCCAGAGAAAGCAGCATGGTCGAGGTCATCAGCGCAGCCTGGGAGGTCTTCAGATGGTAGACCTGGGTCAGATAGGGAACGCCCCAGAGTCCGGCGAACACGAGGACCGGTGCGGTTGACAGGCCGCCTCCGAAAAAGAGCAGCCAGGTGTCTTTGCGCGTCATCACCGATTTTAGGGCGGCACCGACAGGCAGGCTGCCGTGATTCTGGACCACCAGGTGGGCATGACTTTTAAAGCCGTACTCTGACGGGTCATCACGCAGGGTCAGCCAGGTGACAACGGCCAGCAGCAGGGTCAGAAAACCGCTTACACCCATCATTGCTCTCCAGCCGAACAGATCGACTCCCACGGCCAGCGGCACCCCTGCCATAATCCCTCCAAGATTGCCCAGCAGCAGGGCCATACCGGTCACCGTCGCAAACCTGTTGGCCGGAAACCAGTGGCCGGCCAGTTTCATGCAGGTAACCCAGGCCACGGCTACCGAGGCGCCCACCAGAAATCTGCCGACATAGGCGAGCCAGAGCGAGGAGCCAAAACTGAAAATGAGAATGCCCGCCGCCGCTATCAAGCAGGCGATGGAAGCGAGCCGCCGCGCCCCTATCTGATCGACCAGCAGGCCGGTCGGTATCTGCATGGCGGCGTAGGCGTAGAAATACATGGCCGAAAGGTTGCCGAGCAGGGCGCCGTCCAGGGTGAAGTCGCGCATCAGGTCATCGGCAATCACCGCCGGCGCCATGCGCTGAAAAAAACCTATGCAGTAAAAGGCGGCAACCAGGCCCCACATGAGCCAGGCCAGCCACAGCGGGCTGAAAGATCGTTCAGGTTTAGCCATTGTCCACATTCTGTTTTACACCAACGGGCACACAATACCTCTATCGTTTTAAAAGGCTGCAACCGCCTGCAGCAGGTCGCCGTTTTTAAACGCAGTGGAGTGATAGTAGCTGCCCCCCATGGCTTCCGCCAGGGCGCGCATCGTCCCGGAAGGATCCCTCAGGGGACGGGTCTCGACAATCAGTGACCTAACCGAGTCCCGGCCTATCAGAGCGCCGATACCCAGGAGTTCATCGACAACGCTGTTCCGGGCCACACCATCGTCGTAGGCAACATTTGCCTCCCCGTCCGAGAGGACCACCATCAGTGGCCGGATATCCGGGTCTTTGCGCCGCTCTGTCTTGATCATCTGCCAGCCCTTCAGCAGCCCGTGAGCGAACGGCGTTGCCCCCCCCACCGGCAGCGACCTGAGACATTTCTGTGCCAGCGGCAGACTCGAAGTGGGCTGCAGCACTATCTCGGCGGACTCGTCGGCAAAAGAGACCAGTCCCACCCGGAACCGTTTCTGGTACGCTTTGGTCAGGATACCAAGGATGGTGCCTTTGGCGGCCCTGATTCTGGCCTGGGCACCGTCCTCGCCCATCGACTCGGACGCATCGACCACGAAGATGATCAGCGACCTGACCTGGCGTTGATAGATTTTCTTGTGAAGATCGGCGGAAGATATGGAGATTCTCTCCGCGGCCCCGCCGTTTCCTGCTTGTCTGAGCAGGGCCGAGCGGATGGTGGCGTCGGCGGCCAGATCGTAGGAACGCTCAGTTTCCCGGACGGGCGTCGCTTTCACATAGCGGCCGCTGATTGACTGAGAGCGGACGGTTTTTGCCCGACCGCGGAACTTGCCGTTTATCTCCAGGGAGTCAAGATTGAGATCTTCCACACAGATCAGGGAGTCGGGCTCATAAACGGCTTTTTTTTTTCGGCCAGAAAGCTGAACAGCATGCCCACGTTGGAAGCAGCGGTAGCACCGGGCACCTGTTCGGCAATATCGTCCCAGTCGTCAGGAACACCTTCCCCCGGCGCCCCCGTCTCGGCGCCCCGCTCCTGGTCAAGCACTTTCTGGAAAATCTCCTCGAGCTTTTCGTCAATCTGCTCACTGCTTGCAAAGGAGAGAGTCGTAATTCTATGGGGAAGCACAAATCGGGCCGCTTCAATCACGTGTTCGGGGCCCACCGCAGGACGCTCGACAAATGCAGCCAGGGCGCGGGCCGCTTTGATAATGCCTATCTCGGCGCGGTGCCCCTGGGCCCGCACCTCAGTCGACAGGGCGACCGCCATCTCGACCATATCTCCTGGGATCTCGACGTTCTGAAGAGCGGATCTGGCGGCTGTAATCTGTTCCGAAAGCAGGGTTTCATCATCCCCGTAGCCATCAATGAAACGGGTGGGATTGGTATCGAACTCGATGCGGCGATCGACGATCAACCGGCGCTGCAGGGGGTGGTCCACGCCGCTCACCCCGAGGCTCAAACCAAAGCGATCGAGAAACTGGGGGCGCAGCTCGCCCTCCTCGGGATTCATCGTGCCGATCAGCATGAAGCGTGACGGGTGGGAGTAGGAAATCGATTCCCTCTCCACGTTGTTGACCCCCGAGGCGGCAGCATCGAGCAGCACGTCAACCAAGTGGTCGTCGAGCAGATTGACCTCGTCCACATAAAGAATGCCGCGATTGGCAGCGGCCAGCAGTCCCGGCTCGAACCTCCTGGTACCGGTTTTGAGCACCTGTTCGATGTGCAGGGTACCAACAACCCGGTCCTCGGTGGCACTCAGCGGCAACTCAATCAACGGCATCGGCCGTCTGACCGTTTCCAGGGGGCGTCCGGCCCGGTAATTGTCCGCGCACGAGGTGCAGAGGTTGTCAACCTCGTCGGGAGCACAATTGTAGGGACAGTCTCTAACTACCTCAATCTGAGGCAGTACCCGGGCCAGGGCACGTACCGCGGTAGATTTGCCGGTGCCTTTCTGGCCGCTCACCAGGATGCCGCCGATAGCTGGATCAACCGCATTGAGGAGCAGTCCGGTCTTCAGCTTTTCCTGCCCGACAAGTGCACTGAAGGGAAATATCTGTCGTTTCATGCTATATTCCACTAGGAGTAACCTGGTAAGACCAAATTGTATAGCACAGTGTGAACACAATTACGAGCACAATAACCCCATTTACCATTAGAACCAGACGAGGAATAAAATGAGAGTTATCATGGATCTGACCGTCTCCCCTTTTGGGGTCGGTCTGTCGGTTTCAGAGTACATCGCCGCTTGCCATAAGATATTTGACGAGGCGGGCCTGAAGACCAATCTGCATGCCTACGGCACCAATATCGAGGGAGAGTGGGACGAAGTGTTTGCCGCGGTCAAAAAATGCCACGAGACACTCCACAAGATGGGCGTACCGCGGCTGACCAGTTCCATCAAGGTGGGGACCCGAACCGATAAAGAACAGACCATGGACGATAAGGTCGACAGCGTAAAAACCAAGCTCAAGGGTTAAAGCGCGGAAACCTGCTGACTACGTATTTAACCATCGTCGCTTGCCTTCTGACCGGTTTGTGGATATTTTATGTATATACACATAACCCGGTTTCACCCGACATCTCAGCAAGGAGGGTCATATGAAGATATCTAAAATTCTTCTCCCGGTGGACGGTTCCCAGTACTCGAACAACGCGGTCGATCATGCTATCTATCTGGCCACTCTCAGCGCTGCCCACGTGACCGCCGTGTGCTGTTACGAGTGGCTCGGCGGCCTGACGGAAATCGTCGACTCGGTGGTCGAGGAAATCAAAGACAAGATGAGGCTTCAGGCCGAGTCGGTGCTCGAGGAGGCGGCGCGCAAGCTGGCAGAGCACGACATCGCCCATGAGACCAGGCCTATCTCAGGAGCTCCCGGTACCATGCTCAGCAACCTGGCCAAATCAAAAGAGTTCGACCTTATTATCATGGGCTCCCACGGACACAGCGATATAGCAGGGTTGTTCCTGGGCAGTGTTACCCACAAGGTGCTCAACACCATTTACTGTCCGGTCCTGGTGGTGCCGGAAAGCGTCTGAAAATATAAAACGCCCGCATGTTTCATGGGCACCTTGGTATGTATTTTGAAACTAGTGGACGATCACCCCATCCTCGATCTCAATGGTTCTCTGAGCCAGCTTCGCATAGGCAGGTTCATGGGTGACCATAACGATGGTCAGCCCTTCGCCGTGGAGTTCCGCTAACAATTCCATGATCTGTTCTCCGGTGTTCCTGTCTAGACTGCCGGTCGGCTCATCGGCAAAAAGGATCTTGGAGGATTTCACCAGGGCCCGGGCGATCGCCACGCGCTGCTGTTCACCTCCCGAGAGGTTGCCGGGCAACCTTCTGGCTTTATCGGCCAGCCCGACCCGCTCAAGGCAGTTCAAGGCCCGTTGCTCGAGCTCACTGGAAACCGGTCGAAATGAACCCATGAAAGGCAGCAGCGTGTTCTCGAGGACGTTGAGGTAGGGCAGCAGATGATGGAATTGAAAGATCACCGAAAAGTCCGATTTCCTGATCGTATTGAGCTGTTTCTCCGCCGCCGAGGTCAGGTTGGCACCTCGATAGGTGAGTACGCCGCCATCAGGCCTGACCAGGGTGGAGAGCACATTGAGCAGGGTTGTTTTACCGGAGCCGGATCGGCCGACAATGGCGACGTAATCGCCCTCATCGAGATGTACTGACACCCTTTTCAGGACCGCGACATCGGCTCCCTCCGAGGGAAAACTTTTTTCTATATGTTCTGCGCTGAGCATCGTATCACCTTCAATCAGAGAGAAACCAGAGCCTGGGACGGCTCGATCGAACTGCCTTTCCAGGCGGGATAGAGCGCCGCAAGAATCGTGATCAGCGGAAAGACCAGTGCACAGAAGGCCAGTTGCGCGACCGAGAACAGGGGACGCGCCACCTCCGTCAAGCTCAGGTACTCGAGCGCCTTCAAGCTGATACCGTAGCCCGCCAGATAACCAATGGCACCGGCCAGCAGGCCTATAATTCCGGCTTCGAGACAGAAGATCATAAATACTCGTGTCTTGCCATAGCCGAGCGAACGCAGGATGCCGATGTCTTTTTTGCGTTCATTGACCGCCGAGAGCATGGAAAGCCCGACCATGGCCGAGGCCGTGACCAGGATCACCAGGCTGATGGAGAGTGCCAGTTTCTGCACAAACCTGACCGAGGACATGCGCTGGTTCACCACGTTCTGAAGTGCAATTACTGAAGTTTTGGGCAGATTGGTCTGTATCTGGGCGACGATATCCTCGATGGGGCAGCCGGCACAGAGCGCCGCGACCTCGACGAAACTTACCGCCTCGGGCTGGGCAACCAGCTGTTGCAGAGTGGAGAGGTCCATCAGGATGACGCTGTCATCGTCACTACCGGTTTCATAAAGCACGCCTGAGATCTCAAATCGCTGGTCTTGCAGAGTCAGAGCATCGCCGGTCTCGAGCCCGAGCTTTCTGGCCGCCAGGGCACCAAGCAGAATCTGCTCAGGCCCCTCTGGCATGGCTCCGTCTGTAGCCCAGTAGCTCTTGATGCCGAGTTCCTCTTCCCACCTTACTCCGACAGCCGCAATGGCCACCTCGCCGACCTTGAACATATTGACCAGTTTCGGCGCCACCACGCTGATCCGGTCATTGAGTTCGATTGATCTTATGGCGGTGGTCGTTTCGCTCTCCCGCAGATCCTTGACGTCGAGCAGCATGTCGCCCATGTGAAAACCGCCGTAGCTGACGCTGAGCGTCTCGGTGAAAGGCTTGACCACGATGTTGGCGCCAAAGGCGGTGAGTTTTTTTTCCAGGCTGTGCCCTACCACCAGAGAAACCTGGTAGAGGGCCACAATGGAGATTACTCCAAGCAGAAATACCAGAAGCAGAAGAAGAGTCTTGGTCGGCTTCCTTCGCATATTTTTAAGCGGAATCGTCACTATATTCATAACACCACCTAAAAATAACGAGCGCCGGGTATGATATCCGAGGTTTTGATGACCAGTTTGTCACCCACCACTTGTCGACGCAGCGGAGCCGGATTGCAGCCACCCTCGACAACATTGATGCGGCTCGAATGAAATCGCCTGCCGCAGTTGTTGCAGATCATGAAATCACCGTCCTGGGTGTACCCCTTCTTGGCGGGAAAACAGACGTCACAGGCGTCAAACGCGGCCCGGATGACTCCGTCGTTGCTTTGCACAACAAAGAAGTTAACCGTGGTGCCGTCGTGCTCAAATTTGAAATAATGGGCCTTGCCGTTATCTACTTTATTGAGCGGGATCTCGATTTTGCCGTTTACGTCTTTGACTTTTTTGTGGGCCCCGAACAGACCGAACGCAGCCTCTGCCTCGTGGATGGAAGACATCGACATGACGCCAACAATCAGCGCGACCAGCGCCGTTACCACTACCTTCATCATAATAAACTCCGTACGTGGGGGTTATTCAAATGGAGAAACGAAAACGAAAGAAAAGCGCGACAGGTTCAAATCAGGTACACGCAAGTGCGTATATAGATCGGTACGGGAGGGCTTAAAGTGGGTGGAGCGGATGAAAATTTTGCCAGGGAGGCCGTCGGATTCGGTACCGCCTGATGCAGCAGCTGCGGCGGGGCTTCTATGGAAGCCTCGATGCTGTTTAGTGCCGCCGCTACTTCGGCGGAAGCTGCCGGAGCATCGAAACAGAGCGTGGTTTCGCAGCAGGGTGCCGGAGGCGGGAGGGAGTGCGAGCCATCTGCAACTGCACCCATGACTGCATGTTCCAGGTCTTTCTCACAACAGGAAGGGGTGGAGACCACCTCTTGATGCATGGCGCAGTGGGGCAGACACAACATCTGTCCAACTCCTGCCGCACCCAGGGGTGCGATGCACACCGCCAGGGTCGTAATCATGAGCTGCCGGGCCAGGCGAGGCAGGATTTTGTGAAAAAGGCCGATCATGGTGGCTTTATACTACATTGTAGCATGATTAGTCAAGACCAAGCGTGCTCCTTGTTCCCCGTCAGACCATTATTTCGAGATATTCTCTGGAAATCTCAATTTTCAGATGCCCCAGAAAAATGTGCTTAGTGGCCTGATAATCTCGAGGCCGGGAGCGACAGCAATATGTCCAACTATTACACCAGAGCCTACTTCCAGGTTGCAGGCCCTGCTGACATCAAGCGTACAATTATCCTGAATATTGGAGCCATTTGCAAAACGGCCTTTTCGCCCAAACTCTATTTAAAAGCGCCGACACCTTGTCGACCGCTACAGAGGATTCAGTTCACTGCCAAGCTCTTGAAGCAGACTCTCTGTACTCGCCAGGCTTGACGGTAAAATAGGCGGCCGCACATTACGCCACCTGGAATCTGCTCTTTTTTCGGCCAGCATTCCTTTCATTGCCGGAATTGGTCCAAATTTCTCTACAGTTTTTCTAAACCACACCATTTTGTCATTGAGCGAATCGAGGTCGCCACTCTGGGCACCGACCCCCACATCATACACCCGCCGTATCTGTGCGGGATTGACGTTGCAGGTCGCTGATATGCACCCCATGCCCCCGTGCACCAAACCTTTTTTCAGAAATAGTTCAGAGCCTGGAAAGACCGCGATATCAGGCGCTGCGGCGATAACCGCCTTGGTATTTTCAAAATCTCCGGAACTGTCCTTATAAGCCACGAAAATATCGGGGAAATCCCCAGCCAGACGCCCTGCAAGATCAGGTGTGAAACCAATCCCTGCCAACGGCGGGATATGATACATGCAGATTCGCAGCTCAGGTGAGTTCACCACCTCCACCAGGCGGGAGAAATACGCATAAAGCCCGTCATCACTTGCGTTTTTATAGAAAAATGGAGGCAGGACCATGACCGCCCGACATCCCCTGTCAATGGCATGGCGGCAGAGCTCAACCGTATCCTCGAGATTGCAGAGACCGGTCCCAGGCATTAACACCGCAGGGTCAATCCCGTCGTTAATCAGCACATCCACCGCGGTGATTCGCTCAGCTTTGGTCATACTGAGCGCTTCCCCGGTGGTGCCGAATGGCGACAGGAAATGAATGCCCTGATCAAGCAGCCAATGTGCGTGGTTTGTATACAAATCAGGGGCGAAGCTCAAATCATCATTGAACGGCGTCAAAATTGGCGTCATCACGCCGGTCATTTTTGTGTTGTTCATCTGTTCCACATTTCAGTTATGAGATAGTAAATGCTGAGGCCGCAGTGCTTTAGATTGAGAGATGTCAGCCTATCTTTTGCCTAACGATCTCTTTGAATTCTTCGTCTGTCAGCAAAGACTTCTTCTCAGCTCCTCTGGTTTTCACTTCTGCCAGAATTTCTCCTACCTGTTCGTCGCTGACGTGTTCAATGCCAAACTTCTCTAGCTGGTAGGTAATGGACGCCTTACCGCTCTTTTTACCCAACACCACCTCACCCTGACGACCGAAAAACTGTGGTGCGGTCCCAAACATGGACAGTGGCTTTTTCATCACCATATCAACGCCGATACCAGACTCTCTGGTGTAATTTCCTCTCCCGATGATCGGCTTGTTGGTGGCCGGTGTTACCCCTGACAATTCTTCGGCAAGAGAACAAAGTGACAAAATTTCTTCAAATTTATAATTGGTCTCGTAGCCCAGCAGGATTTCAAGTCCCACCATCAGTTCCTCAAGCGCTGCATTGCCGGTTCTTTCGCCCAGCCCGCTGATACAGGAGTGAACCACCTCGGCTCCTGCAGTTACCGCCGCAAGCTCTGTTGCCACGCCCATACCGAAATCGTTGTGAGTGTGTATTTCCACCGGCAAGCCGGTAAGTCTCTTAACCTTTCTGACCAGGAACTTTATGGCTTCAGGCAGGGCACAGCCCATCGTATCAACCACACCGATGGAGTCGGGTGGTGATTCTTTCATTATCCCGGTGAGAAGATTGGTGAGATCTTCATCGCGCGCTCTTGTAGTGTCATAGGGGAAATAGACTGCGTACATGCCTTTTTCGCGCGCATAGTTGATACAATCGATACTCTTTTTAAAGACATCTTCCCAGGTCCAGCCGAACTGATATTTCAGCTTGGGGTAGCCGATCGGAATTTCGATAATCACCCCGTCGGCGCCGCAGTCGATTGCCTTGTCGATATCCACGGGAAGGGCTCGGGCAAAGGTAAATATCTTGGCTTTCAAGCCCAATTTGCTGATGGCCTTGATGGCATCGAAATCTTCCTGAGATACAGCGGGCATCCCTGCCTCGATTCGTTCAATACCGACCTCATCGAGCTTTTGGGCAATCCTCACTTTATCATCTTTTCTGAAAACGACTCCCGGAGTCTGCTCTCCATCCCGCAGAGTTGCATCATGAATTTCCACTTTTTCCGGCAATTCAAATTCCGAGGTTACCTCATCTACAAAGTTGTAGGGGCTTACCCACCATTTATCTTCCTGTAGATATTTATTGTCCATCTTTGATTCTCCTAAATCTCTCCACTACCACGCCCTGCTTTTATTGACGGGCGGCTGCGTAATATTCAAATTTTCTTTCAAGAATACCCAAACCTTCTGCAATGAGAAAGGCGAAGAAGAAGAGGACGAACAGCAAGGCCCACATATGCTCCATCAAGAAGTTAGCTGAATAGAGTTCAAAAAGCCGTCCAAACCCGACGACAGATACAAGGAGTTGGCCGATAATTACTCCCTTTACCGCGCGAATACAACCCAGGCGAATTCCCGCTAGAATTTCAGGCAGCGCCGCCCAGACATAAACTTTAGTAAAAGCCTGCCAGTAGTTTGCTTGAAACGATTTGGCCATATCGATTAGTGAAGGGGTAATATTTTTTACTCCTGCCCGGGCATCAAGCACGATAATCCAGATAGCAAACAATACCGTGGTAAGGATGATCGTTTTCATGCCAAAACCAAACAGAGTCATCAGCACAGGAACAAGGGCTGTGAGCGGTGCGCTTAAAAACATATTTACCCACGGCAGCAGCATCCGGTCAATAACGATCGAACGCCCCATAAGAACGCCGATGGGAATCCCCAGAACGATGGCAATTACAACTCCAATAAGAAAACTCTGAGCCGTTACCAGAAACGCTTTTAAAAAGGTTGCCGTGGGGACAACCTCGATAATCCTGATGATGATATGGCTGAAAGGAGGCAAGAGTATCGACAATTCCAACTGACCGACAATTTCCCAGAGAATAGCCCAGAAAATCAGCGAAGCCATCATTGGAATTTTGATTCCAAATATCTTCATTATTTCCCCTTTATCCCTTACTCAACGTAGGATCTCAAGCCCTGCCAGATACGTTCGACAATATCGAGATAGACAGGGTCGCGCCTGATCGCGTCAGGAGAGATGTCACGGTCGATGTCAGGCATAATAATTTCAGACACCCGGCTTGGTCGAGGCAGCAGAAGGGCAATGGAATGGGATACGTACACCGCTTCCTCGATTGAGTGCGTAACGAAAATAAAGGTTTTCCCCTCTCCCTTGACCACGTCCAGCAGATCTTCCTGGAATTTTCGTCTGGTCTGTTCATCAACAGCTGAAAAGGGCTCGTCCATCAGCAGGACTTCCGCGTCCACCGCCAGGGCCCGCGCCAGACCTACCCGCTGACGCATGCCGCCGGAAAGCTCATGCGGATAGAGACTCTCACACCCCTTCAACCCTACGGCGTCGATATATTTCTCCGCAATCGCTTCCCGCTCAGATCTATTCATACCGCGCAGTTCCAGGCCAAAGGCCACGTTACGAATTACCGAGGCCCACGGCATCAGGGCAAAATCCTGGAAGACAAAGGCACGCTCTTCGCCCGGGCCGGTGACCTCCACTCCATTGACCGTTACTCTTCCCGTTGTCGCGGGCAGCAGGCCGGCTATTATCTTCAGCAAAGTGGTCTTGCCGCATCCCGAAGGCCCAAGCAGTGACGTCAGCTGCCCCTTGGGAAACTGAATCGTCATATCATTGAGTGCTTCAACTCCACCGGGATATATCTTGGATACTTGTTCAACCTCCACCGCGATGGGGTAGGGTGCGCTGGAAACTGCCTCTGCAGCATTGCTCATTCGGATACCCTCTTGTCAGGTCTGAAGAATATGTATTCGGTGCGTTCTAGAACTTCGATAAAAAGCACGGCAAAAACCATGATCGAGAAAATTGCCGCGTACATTTTGGCGTATTCTGCAATGGACTGGTTATAGGTGATCAAATCCCCAATTCCGGTAGGAGTAATCAGGAGCTCGGCAAGGATCGCACCGATAAAGCCCATCGCGGCCCCCAGCCTCAATCCCGCATAAATAACCGGACTGGCCGACGGAATGATGATCTTCATGATAATCTGCCGACGGCTGCCCAGATACGACTTCCCCATTTCTATCATGGAAACCGGTGTATGCCGGACGGCAGTATAGGCGTTCAACACAATTACCGGCATGGACATGATGCAGACCGTGAGAATTTTTGATGTCAGTCCGATGCCGTAGGCAAAAGTGAGCAGGGGTATCAAAGCAGCCAGCGGTGCTGACTGCAGGACGATAAAAACCGGCGCCCCGAACCATTCCGCCTTATGGTTGAGACCCATAAAGACGCCACAGGCAATGCCGAGGATTGACGAGACGATCAGCCCAATCAAAAGAGGCTGAAACGTAGCCGGATATACCGCCGCCATGGACCCATCTATTATCATCTCCCACAGCGCAGCCATGGTTTCCAGAAATGTCGGGAAGGCGGGGCTGATCGGTATGCGCCCGAGATATTCCCAAATGCTGAAGACGACTACGATGGAAAGAACTCGTAAGGTCAACGGGTGGGTGAAAAAAGACCGCATGAATGCTCCCTGATACGAATTATGGTGCAGTCATAATCCGGCCGCCCGACACGACGCACCTTGTCAGTCGGGCGACCAGAACGCTTTTGACTACTTAAGTCCGAGCTTGGCTTTTGCTGCATCAAGTGGTTCGAGATACCAGAAGTCTACGACTTTAAGCTCTGAAGCAGGACCTTCCATTTGTCCTGCATCAACGTAAAAGGCAAAGTCGGCCTTGGCCGCTTCAACTCCTCCGCCCATGGGATCATAAAGGCCACCTTCGACTGCTTCCATGTAATAGGCATCAACTTCTTCGAGCAGCTCTTTAGGAATATCGGACAACAGGTTTCTCGCTTTACGTTCTTTGTCCATTATGGTCGGATCTTTGGTCATCTCCTGCCAGGTCCTGAGAAGTTCCTCGACAAGGATCGCCACGCTTTCTTTGTTTTCCTTCATCCAGTTTATGTCAGCGAAAAGAACCTCATCGCTTGCCGGATCATTGATCCCCGGAAGGACATGGAATTTATCTCCCGCCTTTTCCATCAGGATGTTCTTGTTCGACAGATCGACGATCGTTGCATTGATCTGTCCTTTCATCATGCCGACAATCCTGTTCTCGGAACCCGGGACATAGCTGCGTTGACCCAGGGTAATGCCTTCGCGCTTGATGATGATGTCACCGATAGCCTCGGTTCCTGTCCCGCGAGCGTGGAAGGTGAAAGGCTCGCCGTCCAGATCCTGCCAGGTTTTATACTTATTGTCAGCCACCGGGAAAAAGACCAGCTTGCTTAACTGGAAGAAGTTGCGGATCGGAACTTTGCTTTTCTGGATTATCGCGTACGGTGTTCCTACCGCGATATCCATCTGTCCGCCCATCACCGCCTGAATGGCAAGCTGCTCTTTGGCAAACGCGGTCATTTCATAATCGAGGCCGCGGTCTTTGGCCCGATCGAGTGCCACAAGAAAGCAGAGCGTTTCAACAGAAGCGACATCGCCCAGTGCTATTCTGACTTTCCCGACAGCATGGGCCTGGATGGTTATGCTGAGCGCCATCACCAGCACAGTCAGCAAAATTGTCATTTTTTTCAGATGATTTCTCATTTTTTCTCCTCCCACTAAGTTAGGATTTTTAGGCCCCTTAACTTTGGTTTAAGGGGTTTTGGCACTACCTTCGTTACGTCCCTCCTTTTTCTTTTTTGCTGTTTGTTTCCAGGAAACCAGCGGCATTTAAAATAGCGCGAATGAAGATCAATGCCGCAGCCCTGAAACCGTCTTTTGCGAACTAAAAAGTCCCGGGATATTTTCCACCGTCCATCAACAAATTTTGAGCCGTGAGAAAGCCCGCCTGGCTGCTGCACAGATACGCACAGAGATCAGCCAGCTCTGCAGGGTCGCCAAACCTCCCGGCAGCAACCGCCGCGGTTCGGATAGCTTTCATCTCCTCATAGGTTTTTCCCTGTCGCTCAGCCATCGCTTTGGTGTTGGACGCATGCCTTTCCGTTTCAAAATCACCGGGCAACAGGTTGTTTATCGTCACATTATGTTTGGCAACTTCCCGGGATGTGCCGGCGACAAAACCGGTCAAACCCGCCCTGGCACTGTTGGATAAACCCAGAATGCTGATCGGTGCTTTCACCGCACTGGAAGTGATGTTTACGATGCGGCCAAATTTTCTTTCGATCATGCCGTCCACGGTGTCCTTGATCATGAACACAGCCCCCAGCATGTTGTTGTTGATCGCTTCAAGCCAGGTGGCCCGGTCCCAGTCACGAAAATTACCTGTGGGCGGGCCTCCCGAATTATTGACAATGATGTCCGGCTCCGGACAGGCTGCCAGTGTTGCGGCACGCCCTTCATCACTGTTGATATCGGCTGCCACAGGGGTAATGTTGACGCCCGTTTTCGAGCATATCTCCTCTGCAGCAGCAATAATGTTTGCCTCGGTGCGCGCAACTATGGTGAGCTCGACTCCTTCGCGAGCAAGGGCCAGAGCACATGCTTTGCCCAATCCAGAACTAGCTCCGCCTACTATTCCTTTTTTCCCGGATATCCCTAGATCCATTTTCAATCCTCCTCTGTTCGTTTTCTGGCAGATTGTGTGCGTATCAGTTTCGTGCTCGTTTTTGCCAGATTTCCTCCAACATCTCCGGCGATCCTGTTTGGTGCTTCACCATGTATTTCTGCAGCGCCTCCAGGCTTTTCTTTTTTTGTTCTTTCATCAAATCGTCAGCCCGATCCACATCTGCGGTCTCCAGCGCCTCGATTATTTGTTCGTGTTCCTGGATGGCTGAGGCGGCCCGTTCTGGAATGTAGGTAAAGACGGACGGCCATCGTTCAAATGCATCCCATAGATCAGAGATCATTTTGTAAAGACGAGGAAGAGACGCAGCTTTGTAAATACGCAGATGAAAATCTTTATTCAGCCTGGCGAGTTTTTCATACTGCTCTCTCTCGACCACAGCTTTCATTTCATCGTTTTTCTTTTTCAGCCACCTCAGATCATCCTGTTTGATGAAAGGTACTGCGAGTCTGGTAGCTAGTGCTTCCAGCGAGATGCGGATCAGGTAGATCTCAGACAGTTCCTGCCTGTTAATTTCAGTGACCACTGCCCCGGAATGGGGTGTAAAGGTCACATAGCCATCACTTTCCAATCTTCTGATGGCCTCTCTGATTGGAGTTTCACTGGTGCCGAACTTTGTTGCCAGGCTGGCCATCACAAGTTTTTGGCCAGGCTTTAAAGTCCCTTCGATAATGCCCTTTCGGAGCCTTTCATAGACGAAGAGGTTCTTTGTTTTGCCTTTGGGTTTCATGAATCAGTAGTCCTCTCTAGACAAATCATATAGGATGTTTTATTAAATCCTATATGATTAAATCTATTATCCTATAGAATCTGGATGTCAACCTTTTTTTACACCAGGGAAACAGGATTGATAAACGACAACCATCACTCAACAACGTGGTCAGAAATCGCTAACTTATTATTTTAAATAACAAAACAGCTAACGCATTGGTCGAGTCAACAAAAGCAAATTGTCACAATCGCAACTCCCTTATTACTCAACTAAAAGGTCTCAAATATGAGCAAATTCAAAACAAACCACCTCCATATCATCTGTGCTGACCTGGAAAACATGAAGACTTTCTGGACGAAGGGAATTGGAGCAGCTTTTAAAGAAGATCGAAGTTTTGGAGGAGCGGCAGGCGCGGTGCTGCAACTGGATGAGCTGCAAATTAATCTGAGGGTGCCGAAAAGTTCAGAAGCAGAAGTTGAGCCTAATAAAGTTTCCTATGGGTACGATCATCTGGGCCTGGAGGTTGAAGATATCGAGTCGGCCTGGGCCCATCTGGCCACCTTCGGATGTTCCATAGAATCGGGACCCACCGATTTGACTGACCGAAAAATCGTGTTTTTGAAAGGCCCGGAGAATATC
>JARFQM010000087.1 GCA_029287755.1 Desulfofustis sp.
GCTCAACGTTGTGCAGGAGAGAAGCGTCCAGCGGCTCGGCTCAACCAGATCTATTTCCTGCGATGTGAGGCTGGTGGCGGCCACCAACAAGGATCTCGAAGATGCCGTCTCCAGCGGCTCTTTCCGCGAGGATCTCTACGACCGCCTGAACGTGTTTCCCATTTACATGCCGCCGCTGCGAAAACGCCGAACCGATATTCTTCTTCTGGCCGAATTCTTTTTGGAAAAATTTGCCCGGGAAAACAAAAAACAGATCAACCGCATTTCCACCTCGGCCATCGATCTGCTCATTCAGTATCACTGGCCCGGCAACGTACGGGAACTGCAGAACTGCATCGAGCGTGCAGTGCTGATCTGCGACGGTGACGCCATCAAGGGCATTCACCTGCCCCCGACACTGCAGGCCTCGGAGAGTTCTTCCAGCAGCAAACCGCTGTCGTTTTCTACCGCTGTGGAAAATTTCGAAAAAGAACTTATTATTGACGCACTGAAAAAAAACAACGGCAACCAGACGAAAACAGCCGGTTACCTCGATACCAGTCTACGCATCATCAACTACAAAATACACCAGTACGGCATCGATCCCAAAAAATACAAGATCTGAAAAGATGTCAATTCTGCTCCATGTCTGTTGCGGCCCTTGCCTCGTTTACCCGGCGAGGGTGCTGGAAGGGGAGGGTACCGATTTTACCTGTTACTTCTTCAACCCCAATATCCACCCCTACCGTGAGTTTAAAAAGCGGCTTACCTCCTTTATAGATCTGGCCGACTCGCGCAACTACAACTACATCATAGACAGAGACTACGGCCTGAAGATGTTTCTGCGCCAGGTGGTGTTCAACGAGGAGCAACGCTGCAAATTCTGTTATCAGATGAGACTCGGAAATGCGGCAACACTGGCGGTCGAAAAGGGTTTCAGCGGATTTTCCAGCACGCTGCTCTACTCCACCTATCAGAATCACTCATTGATTAAAAAACAAGCCGCCAGGGCAGCGGAACTCCACTCGATCCATTTTGTCTACCAAGACTTCAGGGTCGGATGGCAGCAGGGAATCGATGAATCCAAAGCCTGCAATCTCTACCGGCAGAGCTATTGCGGATGTCTGTTCAGCGAGCAGGAAAGATACGACAACCGATTGAAAAAACAATTAAAAAGGAAACTGAAAAGCGATGTTCAACCTCCTCGTTCTGGCCACGACCAATCAAAATAAAGTCAGAGAATTCAAGGCGTTCGTATCTAAATTTCCGGTGGAAGTGAAAAGTCTCAGTGATTTCGGACCATTGCCGGAAGTCATCGAGGATGGTTCCACGTTTGACGAGAACGCCTATAAGAAAGCTTTACACTACGCAAAGGTGTTAGGTATTCCGGCCATTGCCGATGATTCGGGTCTGGTTGTTGAAGCGTTGTCCGGGGCCCCCGGGGTGCGCTCGGCCCGTTTCGCCGGAGACGATGCCAGCGATCAGGACAACTGCCGTAAACTTCTTGCCGACCTGGAAGGGGAGACAAACCGCCAGGCCTCCTTTGTCTGTGTACTTTCCATTGCGGTGCCTTCCGGGCCCGCTTTAACCTATGAAGCCTCCTGTGAGGGCACGATTCTTGATGCCCCCCGCGGCAGCAACGGCTTCGGCTACGACCCACTGTTCTATTACGAGCCTTATGGCAAGACCTTTGCCGAAATCAGCATGGAAGAGAAAAACAAGGTGAGCCACCGCGGCAAAGTTCTCAAGGAACTGAGTGACGAGTTCGATAAGGTCCTGAAGTGGCTGGACCAGAGAACACTGGAAGAAATGCCCGAGCAGCCGGACCACAGCAAATATGAAGAAAACGACTGGTCCCGTTAATCAGTCGTTTTCCGGTTTTAGATCCCTGCTCAGAAGGTCCTTGACCGCTGTGCTGCAGGCTTTGCCCCGGTAGAGCACCTCATACACCTGTTCGAGGATCGGCATATCCGCCCCGAGCTTATTGACCAGATCGTAGACCGAGTGGGTCGTTTTGATACCCTCGGCCACCATATTCATGGAATCGAGAATGGCATCCAACGAGGTACCTCTGCCAAGCTCCACCCCCACATGCCGGTTTCTACTCAATGCCCCCGTGCAGGTCAGCACCAGGTCTCCGAGACCGCTTAGCCCGAAAAAAGTCTCCTGCCTGGCACCCAGCATCACTCCGAGACGGGTCATTTCGGCGAGCCCTCTGGTGATCAGGGCGGCCCGGGCGTTGGTTCCAAACTCCAGCCCGTCGCAAATTCCCGCCGCGATGGCGATGATATTTTTCAGCGCCGCGCTTATTTCCAAACCGACGATATCGGAGCTTGTATAAACCCGGAAATAATCGGTGGAAAACAAATTCTGCAGGAACTGGGCCGTGTCCTCTTGTGCACAGCCAATGGTAATTGCCGTGGGAACCTTTTGAGCCACTTCCTTCGCAAAGGAGGGCCCGGAAAGTACCGCAAGCGGGGGAGGGGAGGCGTCAATCGCGCTGAGACAATCTTGCATGACCTGGGTCATGGTGTGCAAACTCTGGTTCTCGATGCCTTTGGTTGCCGAAACGAAAATGGTTCTTGGGGGAGCCACCGCTATGACCTGGGAGAACACGCGTCGGTAGGCATGGGAGGGAACAACCATGCAGATCACCTCGGCATCGGCAACCGCTTCCGCCAGCGATTCAGTCGGCTGAAGCGCGGGCGGAAAAGAAAAACCGGGCAGATATGCCCGGTTTTCGCGTTCCTGTTTCAACACACTCACATGCTCGGGCCGGTGACCCCAGAGGCGGACGCCGACACCTTTCTCGGCCAGCAGAAGAGCCAGGGCCGTTCCCCATGACCCGGCACCGATTACCGCGGCGCGCTGATTATTCATCTGTCGTCTCGTCGATCTCCTGCTCTTCGTCAGGATCAATCTCGACCACGTCCATGCCGACCACCTTCTCGTCCTGCTCGAGATTGATCAGCCTTACTCCCTGGGTGGTGCGCCCGATGACCCGAACCGTGTCGAGCGGCATGCGGATCATCTTGCCGCTGTCGGCAATGAGAATCACCTCGTGGTTGTCGTCGACGACCTGGGCGCCGATCACGTCGCCGTTGCGCTCACTTTTCTTAATGGCCATGATGCCGGTGCCGCCTCGGTGCTGTATCCGGTAGTCCTCCGCCTGGCTGCGTTTTCCATAACCGTTGGCGGTCACCGTGAGTACGGTTTTAATGCTGTCTTCCCGGAGCACATTGGCGCCGACCACGAAATCGTCGCCTCTTAACCTGATACCCCTGACGCCGGCTGCGATTCTGCCCATGGTTCTGACATCGGACTCGTGGAACCTGATCGACATGCCGTCCCGGGAGATCATGAACACCGTGTCGTTGCCGCGCAGCATATGGGCGGTGATAATTTCATCACCCTCATTGATGGTCAAGGCCCGTTTACCTTTGCGCAGCGGCCGGTTGAACTCCTTGAGACTGGTCTTCTTCACCCGTCCATATTTGGTAACCATCATGATCGTTTTGGTGTCGTGTTCGTCTTCAAAGTTGGAGACCGGCAAGATGGCCGCCACTTTTTCACCCTCGGTCAATTCGAGCAGATTGACAATCGCTTT
Source organism: Desulfofustis sp. (assembly GCA_029287755.1). The sequence continues at coordinate 3,587 of JARFQM010000087.1, forward strand.
TCCGCGCGCCGCTCTGCCCACCAAGGGCAGTTGATAGACCTTACGCCAGAATACCTTGCCGTAGTTAGTGAAGAACAAGAAGGTATCGAGGGTCGAGGCCACATAGAGGTTGGAGACAAAATCCTCCTCTATATTGGTGACCCCCCTCACTCCTTTTCCGCCGCGGTGCTGAGAACGATACAGACTGACCGGGTTTCTCTTGATATAGCCGGTGTGCGTCACGGTGACCGCCATGTCCTCAGGGGCTATCAGATCTTCGGGCAGTATTTCGTCGGTTGCATCGATGATCTCGGTCCTGCGCTCGTCGCCGTAGGTCTCCTTGATTTCGACAAACTCCTCCTTGATGATGTTCATCACCAGTTGCTCATCGTTGAGGATGGCATTGAGTTCGTCGATCAGGGCCAGGACCTCTTCGTAGTCACGGGCGATTTTTTCCCTCTCCAGACCGGTCAGCCGCTGCAGCCGCATATCGAGGACGGTCTGGGCTTGAATGGCCGAGAGCTCATATTTTTCCATGAGCTGCTCTTTGGCTTCCGGGGGGGTCCTGGCCGCCTTGATAAGTTCCACCACCTCGTCGAGGTTGTTGATGGCGATGGAAAGACCTTCGAGAATATGAGCTTTTTCTTCAGCCTTTCTGAGCTCGTAAGCGGTGCGCCGATAGACAACCACTTTGCGGTGCTGGATGAAATGCTCGAGAATCTGTTTGAGGTTGAGAACTTCCGGTTTATTGTTGACGATGGCCAGGAAAATGATCCCAAAGGACTTCTGCATCGGGGTCATTTTGTAAAGCTGGTTGATCACCACTTCGGCCATTTCATCTTTTTTCAACTCCATGACGATGCGCAGACCACGGCGGTCAGACTCGTCGCGAATTTCAGCAATAGCGGTGATCTTCTTGTCTTTTATCAACTGGGCGATGCGTTCAACCAGCATGGCCTTATTCTGCTGATAAGGGATTTCCTCGACGATGATCGACTCTTTTCTGCCGTCTTTGGATTTTTCGATGCTGGTTTTCGCCCGCATCAGCACCACGCCGCGGCCCGTTTCGTAGGCCTCTCTGATACCCGCCCGCCCGCAGATCAATCCGCCGGTGGGAAAATCCGGTCCCTGGATAACCGAGAAGAGCTGGTGAACGGTCATATTGGGATCGTCGATCAGACCGATCAAGCCATCGATCACCTCACCCAGGTTGTGCGGCGGTATATTCGTCGCCATACCGACGGCAATACCCGAGGAGCCGTTGACCAGGAGATTGGGCACCCGGCTTGGCATTACCGAGGGTTCGGTCTGGGAGTTGTCATAGTTGGGTACGAAATTGACCGTCTCCTTCTCGAGGTCGGCGACGATCTCCCGGTCGATACGAGTCATCCTGGCCTCGGTGTACCGCATGGCCGCCGGTGCGTCGCCGTCCATGGAGCCGAAGTTGCCCTGGCCGTCGACCAGCGGGTAGCGCATCGAAAACCCCTGGGCCATGCGCACCAGCGTGTCGTAGGCGGCCGAGTCTCCGTGGGGGTGATATTTACCGATAACGTCACCAACGATCCTGGCCGACTTGACGTAGGGCCGGTTGTAAAACACACCTAGCTCTCTCATCGCATAGAGCACCCGCCGGTGCACCGGCTTGAGGCCGTCGCGCACATCCGGCAAGGCCCGGCCGACGATGACCGACATGGCATAGTCGAGATAGGATTTTTTTAGCTCTTTTTCAACGGATACAGAAGGGGAGTTCTCTTCTGGTACACCGGTTTCCGTGATTGTTGTCATGATCTTTTATAGGCTCGTTTAGATGTCCAGTTCGGTTACTTCCAGGGCATGATTCTGGATGAATTCGCGCCGCGGCTCGACCTTGTCACCCATCAAGGTGGTGAACATTTCGTCAGCTGCCTCGGCATCGTTTATCTTGACCTGCAACAAGGTCCGGTTCTCGGGGTTCATGGTCGTGTCCCAGAGCTGCTCGGGGTTCATTTCACCCAGGCCCTTGTAACGCTGGAGGTGGCTGCCTTTAAACGACTCGTTGCGGACCACCTGCACCATTTCTTTCCAGTTTTCCGCCTCTATCTCCGAGGCCTGCTCGGAGGAGGTCTGGTCAACAATGGAAAAGGTCCCGTGTAAAAATTGTCTGACCTGGGGAAAGAGCCTCAATGCCGAGCGATACTCGTTGATAAGCGGCACCTGGGGTCCGAGGGTGGTGGAAACCTGGGCTTTTCCCTTGACAGCCACATCCACTTCATAGCAGTCGGCGCGCCATCTGCACGATCTGACCGCGCCGACAATCATGGAATCGTCTCCGGAAAGTTCTTCGACCAGTGATTCGACCAGCTCTTTCTCGGTGAACTGATCCGCTTTGCGGATGTTCTTGTCGAGCAGAAAATAAAGCAGCGACTCCCAGACATTCATGCGTTCCAGAAAAGAGACGAGCCGTTGATACACCGACAGGTTCTGGAGTACGGAAACCAGTTGCTCGCCCTCGAAGACCGCACCATCCTGCATACTGGCTATGACTTTTATCTTTTGGCTGGCCTGGGTAAAGAGGTGGCTGTTGAGTTCATCATCGTCGAGGAAATAGGTCTCTTTTTTACCCTTTCCAAGACGGTAGAGCGGAGGTTGACCGATGTAGACGAAACCACCCTGGATAAGGGGCAGCATCTGCCGGTAGAGAAAGGTGAGCAGCAGGGTCCGGATATGGGCGCCGTCCACATCGGCGTCGGTCATGATGATGATCTTGTGGTAGCGCAGGTTGTCGACATCGAACTCGTCTTTACCTATCCCGCAGCCCAGAGCGGCGATCAGCTGTTTTATCTCCTCGCTGCTGAGGATTTTGTCAAAACGCGCCTTCTCCACATTCATAATTTTGCCGCGCAGCGGCAGAATGGCCTGAATGGCCCGGTCGCGCCCCTGTTTTGCGGAACCGCCGGCCGAATCTCCCTCGACGATGAAAATCTCCCGCTTGCTGGGATCCTTTTCCTGGCACTCTGCAAGTTTCCCCGCCATGAGCAGGCTTGCCGATCCTTTTTTCCGGGATAGATCCCTGGCCTTTTTGGCCGCTTCCCTGGCCCTGGCGGCTTCAACCACCTTGGTAAGAATCCGTTTGGCTATCTGGGGGTTCTGCTCGAGAAAAAGGGTTAGCTTCTCGTTGCAGATGGTCTCCACGATTGATTTCACCTCGGAATTGCCAAGTTTTGTCTTGGTCTGCCCCTCGAACTGCGGGTTGGGGACATGGGTGGATATCACGCAGGTAAGTCCTTCGCGGACATCATCCCCGCCCATTTTCTCTCTGAGATTCTTGGGGATTACGTCATCGCTGGCATAGCGGTTGATACATTTGGTCAGGGCGGCCCTGAAGCCGGCCACATGGGTCCCGCCCTCCTTGGTGTTGATATTGTTGACAAAAGAGAAGAGCCGCTCGGAATAGCCGTCGAAATATTGAAACGCTATTCCCACCTTAACCTGATCCTTTTCCCCGGTCAGGTAAATGGGTTCGTTGAACACCGGGGTTCTGTTTCTGTTCAGC
>JARFQM010000159.1 GCA_029287755.1 Desulfofustis sp.
ACCCCATCGCGATTGTCGATGGTGTTAACCGCCCCAATTTTCCGGGCCGCCGGATCGAGGCGGTCCAGAAAAGGGATCACTGCGGTTTTGAACGGCATCGACACGTTCATTCCCCTGATCCCCAGCGCCCGAATGGCCCCAACTCCGGCGGCGGGGTCGGTGATGCCGAAATAGACGAAGGTGTAGTCCAGGCCCAAGTCCCGATAGGCGGCGTTGTGCATCTCCACTGCCAGCCTGTGGGGACTGGCGGCCATTGAACCGCATAAGGTTGGCAGGGTCGGGCTCATAAGCGTGATAATAGGGTGTCAGACGTTTCTTTACCGTGCCGCTCTGATTGTCAAACAGGGTTAGGCGAAATAGAGGCCGCCGTTAATTTCAATGATTTCTCCGGTGATGAAAGAACCCAGTTCAGAGACGAAATAGATCACCGCGCCGGCCACATCTGCCGGGGTGCCTCCCCGTTTCAGCGGGGTGGCGTTGATCGCCCCCTGGATGCCGGCATCGGTATTGAAAGTCTCATGAAACGGGGTCTCCAGAATCAGTCCCGGAGCCACCGCGTTGACCGTAATGCCCCTGCCCGCCACCTCTTTAGCCAGCCCCCTGGTATAGGCAATAATCGCACCTTTGGAGGCGGCATAGGCCACGGCCCCGTCTCCGCCGCCGTTGCGCGCCGCCAGCGACGACATGTTGACGATCCTCCCCCAGCCTCTGTTCATATAAGGCAGAACTGCCCTGGTCACATAAAAGGTGGAAGAGACATTGACATTCATGATCTTGTGCCAGTGTTCGTCACTCATTTCCTCTATTGTCGTGCGCCCGACCAGGTGCCCGGCATTGTTCATCAAAATATCGATATGACCGCCCAGGGTCTCGGCGACCTGATCAACCACTTGATTCACTTGCGCGCTGTCCGTTGCATCGAGCTGATGCGCATGTCCTTTGCCCCCCATCCCCTCGATCATCCTGACCGTCTCCTCGCCCTCCTGCTGATGCGAGAAATAGGTGAGGGCCACTTCTGCCCCGCAGCGTGCAAGGGAGAGGGCCACCCCTCTGCCAATACCAAGATTGCCGCCGGTAATCAGTGCCGTTTTTCCGCTCAGATCAATATCCATTTCTCACTCCCTTTTTCCTGTAGATGAGTGGTATGCTGATTCTTTTCGGGCACGAGATACATGGCCGGATCAAACACACCGGTAAGTTAATCTTCATCTTCGTTCGAGCGCTCCATTTTCAGCAATTCCAGGAGAAATCGATTTCTCTTATCGGTCAGCTCAGCCCCGTCGCGCACCTGCCAGTCATAGAACCCCTTGCCCGACTTGACGCCGAAATCACCGTTGTCGAACTTCTCTTTTAGAAGTGCGGCCGGCTCGGCATCACTGCAGAGCGACCGGCACATGTAACTCTGGATCGCATGGAGCGTATCGAGGCCGACCACATCATTATGCTCCAGTGGACCATAGACCGGGAAGCGCCGGCCGAGCCCGTTCTTGACGGCGGTGTCCACGTCTTCAACCGAGGCAATGCCCTCCTCGACAATATGAATCGCCTCCCTGAGTAGGGCCTGGAAAAGCCGGTTGCCGAGCTGTCCAGGCGTATCTTTGAGGACCTTTACCGGCTTCTTGCCTGCCCGGCTCAGCAGATCGACAAGCGTTTCCACCGTGGCCATCGAAGTCTTCACGCCCTTGACTACCTCAACCAGCGGCATCAGGTGGGGAGGATTCCAGAAGTGAGTCACTGCGAAGCGCTCCGGCCTCTTCAACCCGGCCGCCAGATCGGTTGCCGGAATTCCCGAAGTATTGGAAGTGAGAATAGCCTTGGCCGGGCAGTGCAGTTCTACACGTCCGAAAAATTCCCGTTTCAACTCCAGGTTTTCGGGAATCGACTCAATGACCAGATCAGCCTGCTTGACACCGCCTTCCAGATCTGTGGTACCGGATATTAACTCCCGCACTCCCTGGGCCTTGCCAGCTTCCAGAAGGCCTTCTGAGCTGAGGGTATCAAGCAGATCGTTGATGCCGGCCAGGCCGCGCTCGACACTGTCAATCGTGCGCGCGAAAATCTGCACCTGACAGCCCACCGACGCCAGCGTATAGGCAATTCCCGGACCCATCTGGCCGCTGCCGGCCACCACTGCACTGTGAATGTTCATAGCCCTGTTTCTGCGCTTGAATAATCAGCGGGTGAAGCTGTCGATAATCTCCATCACCAGCAGACCATCTGCTGTTGAGCATGGACAGTCAGCCTCGCCAAGAAAATAGCTGGTCACCGCTTCGATCATCGGCAACTGAATGTTGACTGGATTGTCAAACGTCATGACTGTCTCTCCCTCCTCCGTGCAAAGCGTCACTTCGTCACCGAAAAACGGTACGGAAACCACTCCCTTGTTTCCGGTCACGATCAGTCGCTCGGAGACCGCACAGGGGGCGACACTGAAGCACCAGCAGCCGCGAAAGACGACATTGCGGTCGAACAGGATTGTCCCCTGAACAAAATCGTCAGCCGGTGCGGCCGCACTCAACCGTCTGGAAAAGCCGTCATACTCCAGCGGCTGGCCGAAGTAAACGAGCAGCAAGTCGAGCAGATGGGGCGACAAATCATGGAACAAGCCGCCGCCTGAAATTTCCGGATTTAACCGCCAGTTGGTGGTGTCGGGTATCAAAGAGGTTTCTTCCGGCAGGAAGAAGTTGACCTCCGCCAGTCGGACCTCCCCGATTACTCCGTTTTTGATTATCTCACCCACTTTCCTAAACGCCGGCAAAGCCCGACGATAATGAGCCACCGCCACCTTTTTCCGGCTCTGTGCTTCAGCCTCGATAATGGCCTTGCACTCCGCCGTGTTCATCCCCATTGGTTTTTCCAGGTAGACATGTTTACCGGCCGCCAGGGCCGCCAGACAGTGGTCGAGATGATAACGAGGCGGAGTGGCGACATAGACCGCATCGATGTCGGGATCACCCAGCAGACCATCAACCGAATCGTACCATGTACCGACCCGGTGGCGACGGGCAAAATCCGCTGCTTTTTCCCCGTCACGGCGCATCACCGCCGTCAACTCCGCTCCCCGTGCTTTCTGGAAGGCCGGCCCGCTTTTCACTTCGCAGACATCGCCCGCCCCCAAAATTCCCCATCTTATTGATGCTGTCATTTTTCCTCTCTGTCTATCTATCAGTGAAATAATCCAGGCCTCGTGACATAAGTTCAAGGCGCTCACTCAGACAAGGCGCCAGCGAGCAGCCTCCGCAGCGAGCAACGCTGCCTGCTGGGATGGCTTGGACTAATTATCGCTATGTATAGTCACTAATCGAGATAATACTTGTGGTAAATAGCCGAATCTGCCAGGCGCTGGATATACACTCCCAGTTCCAGAAGATGGTAATCCCCCCACATGCATGACTCTCCGCAGGGCACCGAGCGTCCCTCGGGTACATAATCCCAACCGTTGGGCCGGTGGTAGACCGAGTGGAGCAGAAGTCCCTGGTGATTCGGATCGAAAGATAGATAGGGTTCTTCCAGGAGGGTGGCGGCCAGACTCAAACCCGACTGGATATATCGCCGTCCCCCCTTCTCATCGCCGTGACGCTGCAGATATCTGCCCAGTCTCAGCAGCCCCTGGGCGGAAATCGCCGCCGAGGACGAGTCGACCGGCTCGAAATCGTTGAAAGGGTTCGACCTTTGGTTCAAACACTCATCCATCTTAGCCAACCCCGGTGCTCCGCTATCCCAAAAGACAATGCCGTCCGGGGTGCAATGCTCGATATAGAACTCGGCCACCGCCTCGCTGACCTCGACAAAGCGATCCAGTATTGCCTGCTTGCCCGGAAAGATTTCCGGCAGCAACTCAGCACACTCAGCCTCTTCGACAGTTTCGAAATATTCGATCAGTTCGGGATAACCGCTGAGAATCCAGGCCAATCCCCGCGTCCAGGTTGTGAATGGGGAGTAACCCTGCTGGGTGTTGGTACAGCGGTAGGTGCCGTTTTTCTCGTTGAATATCGCTTCATGGGCCACCCGCCCCCGGATGTCATACGAATCCCGGCCGCTTCCGAAAAACACGTTGTAGCGCGCCGTGGTCTCGGCATGCTGCAGGCTGCGTGTGAGCAGATTGATTTTTTCGTCCTGCTCGCCCATCAGAAGATGGCCAAGTTGGTGGCTCAGGGTCAGGGCGCGAACGGTTCTTATGGTATCGGCAAAGAGCGAATGGGAACCGTTGAAGGAATAGATGTAGCCCAGCCCGTCAACCACTTTGGTCCAGCGGGCGGCCTGGATGGCGCCGGTCATCTTCAAGGCCAGTTCATAGAATTCTCTCTCCCGCAGATTCTCATCTATGCGGCCTTCGTTCATCAGTCTCAGCAGGTTGCCGTAGGTACTGACATTGTTGAAACCGTGGTCGTGAACTCCAACATGGCTGAGATGCGGAGCCATATGGGTCACGGTCCGGTCGCGGCCCAGCTTGAGAAAATCCTGTTCCCCGGTTCCATCGAAGTGCAGGAGCGCACAGCCGAACTGAAAGCCCTGGGTCCATTCCGTCCAGCCCCGCGTGGTGTAGGTGCCCTTGACGGTAAAAACAGGTGTGCCGCGTGAGGGATCCCAGCTCTTTTCAATGCTGGCAATCTTCTTTCCGGCCAGATCGAACATCCTGTGAAGTTGAGGTTCCAAGCCTTCCGGGGTGATTGAGTAATCAATGTTCAGCATGGTTGCACCTCCAAGCCTCCTGTCGTCGGTCTTGAATCTTTATTTTTTATGCACAGCCGCAGAAGCCCAATCTATCTTATAGTTAATATTCATTCCGAGGATAAAATTTCGAGCACAACGAAGATATGGAACAACATAGCCGTTTCCCTATTTCAGCAGCTGCCTGGCGATAATGGTGCGTTGGATCTGGTTAGTTCCTTCGTAGATCTGGGTGATCTTGGCATCGCGGTAAAGCCTTTCCACCTCGTAGCCTTTTATATAGCCGCTGCCGCCGAAAATCTGCAGGGCTTCGGCGGTTTGTTTCACCGCCATATCGGAGGCATAACACTTGGCCATCGAACTCGCCTCGGTGGCCGGTTTGGTGTTGTCTAGCAGCAGTGCCGCCTGATGCACAAGTCCGCGAGCCGCGGAGATCTCCATTGCCATCTGGGCCAAGAGCCATTGAATTCCCTGGAAATCGGCTATGGGGCTGCCAAACTGCTTCCGCGTCTTGGCATAATCGAGTGATGCGTCCAGCCCGGCCTGGGCGATGCCCACGGACAGCGCACCGATCCCCACCCGACCCTTTTCCAGGACACTCATGATCATATAAAATCCCCGGTTCAACTCGCCGAGCAGGGCGTCTGCAGGCAGTTCCACTTCGTCGAAGAAGAGGGGCCCGACCTGGGACCCCCGCTGTCCCATCTTCTCCTCCTTGGGTCCACGGCTGACCCCCTGGGCATGGAGGTCAACGATGAAGACGCTCATGCCTCTGTGCCCCTTATCCGGATCTGTCCTGGCCAGCACGATGCCGATATCGGCCAGGGGAGCGTTGTTGATCCACAATTTGGTGCCATCGAGTTTCCAGCCCGCCCCAACCGGCCTCGCGGTGGTCTTGATTGCCGAGAGATCAGAGCCTGCTTCCGCCTCGGTGAGACAATAGGCCACTTTTGTCTGAAACCCGGTGATCGGTCGCAGATATTTATCTTTCTGGGCTTCCGTACCGTACTGGTAGATGAGGCTGGAAACCAGCTCCACCAGGCCGCACTGGTCCGCCACCGACGAGTAGCCCCGGGACAACTCCTCCATGACAATGGCATAGCCGTAGCAGTCGACGCCCCCGCCCCCGTACTCCCCGGGGATGGTGACGCCGAAGAGCCCAAGCTCGGCCATCTGGTTGAATAACTCCACGGGAAACTCCTCGTTCCTGTCGAGCCTCTCCGCCTGCGGCCGTATCTGTTCCCGGGCAAAATCGGCGGTCATCTCACGTATCTGCCGGTATACATCCGGGCTGTTTGTGGGTAGCTCAACCAGCATGACTCCGCGTCCTCCCGCCAGCTATTGGCGCTGCTTCATTTCTTTGAACTTTTCTTTCAGATTGAGTGGTTCTGCACGGTAAATGATGGCATCGATGGTTTTCAGCTCGGAGCTGATGAGCGGCCTGAATTCCATCATATCAAGCACATCCGTCTGTAGATCGAGCCCCGGTGCAACCTCGAGCAGCATCACTCCCTCCGGCGTCAAGGTGAAGACCGCTCGCTCTGTGACATAGAATACGCTCTGGCCGCGATCGATCGCACTCGTACCCGAAAATGTCACCTGCTCCACCCGGTCGACAAATTTCTTTGCCTTGCCGGGGTGAATCACCTTTAAACCGTCGGCTGTGATCTGCTGTTCCCCCTTAACGGCGAAGGTTCCGCAAAAGACGAGCTTCTTGGCCGCCGAGGAGATATCGATGGCCCCTCCGCTGCCGGTGATGAAATTGTTGAACCTGGTTGAGTTGATATTGCCGATCCTGTCGACCTGGGCAAACCCCAGAAAGGCCATGTCCAGGCCTCCGCCGTGAAAAAAATCGAACTGGTAGACATCGTCAATGATGGCGGTGGGATTGAACATCGCCCCAAAATTCAATCCAGTGGTCGGAATTCCGGCGATGGCGCCCTGCTCAATCATGAAGACAAGTTGATCGGTGATCTCTTCCTGCTGGGCCACGATGGGCACCCCGTCCGACATGCCGTACCCCAGGTTGACGAAGATACCGGGCCTCAACTCGAGCGCCGCCCGGCGGCTTACCACCCGCTTGACCCCCTCGAGCCGCAACTCTTCGGCCTCGTACTCGACATCTCTTTTCACCAGAGCGGGGTCGAAAGCGGTCAGAAAGGTCATCTCCTGCTCCGGCTCGACCACCACGTAGTCGATGAACACCCCCGGCACCTTCACCTGGGTGGGGTCGCAGTGGCCCTCGATGGTCCGTTTTACCTGGGCGATAACGATACCGTCATTTACCTTGGCAGATTGAGCTATGGACAGCATGGAGAAGGTGCCGACCTCTTCCTCCATGGTCAGATTGCCTTCGCAGTCCGCCGTGGTCCCCCTGATAAAGGCGACATCAATCGGAATGGTTTTGTAAAACAGGTACTCTCTGCCGCCGAGTTCGATCACCTCGACCAGGTCTTCGGTGGTAATGCTGTTGAGTTTGCCTCCTTCCACCCGGGGATCCACATAGGTATTGAGGCCAATCGACGTAACGATCCCCGGTTTGCCCGAGGCTGTCGCCCGCATCAGATGCCCCAGTACTCCCTGGGAGAAATTGTAGCCCTTCACCTTATTGCGCAGTGCGAGATCGACCATTTTCGGTGAATTCCCCCAATAGCCGCCGATGGCAGTATCGATCAACCCCTCATGGGCCAAATGATTCATGCCGCGGGAATCATTGTCACCGATCCCACAGGGATGAATTACCCTGAGGTTGCCTGGACCACCGCTGCGGATATACCGCTCTCCCAGCTCCTTCATCAGTCGATCCGGAACCGCGTGTCCGGCACCGGCGCCGCCGATCGCTAGCGTGACACCGTCCTTGATAACTTCCACTGCGTGCCGGGCGCTGACTATCGAAACCATTGCTGCTCTCCTGGGGGCCCCTGTCTGAATATCTCAACCCTGTCATATTGAGGATGCAGGGGATAAAATACACCAAAATGATATTGGTGTCTAATTATATTAAAATTTTTTTATTAACATATTGAGTTAATATAAAAATTTGTTATTTACATATAATACCAATAATGATATTGGTATTATATTGGTTGGCGAAAAACTACCGTGGTCGACATATGCAGACAAAAACTATCAGCGCCCTTGAAATGCTTCGCGATCGTCTCGCCAGCGGCCATTACCAGCTCGGCGAGCGCCTTCCCTCGGAGCGCTCTCTGTGCGCCGAACTCGGCATTTCGCGCAGCGGTCTGCGCAAGATTCTATCCCGCCTCGAGGCTGAAGATTTGGTCTGGCGCCACGTCGGTAAGGGAACTTTCGCCGGGCCTCGGCCCGCTCTCGGTTCCGAGTCGTTCCGGATCGTCACCAGCAAAACCAATCCGCTGGAAATCATGGAAGCCCGGTTGATGCTCGAACCCCAGATTGCCGGTGCGGCCGCCCAGCGTGCGTCCTTTCAGGAGATCGAGCGGCTGGCCTTGTGCGCCAAGCGCAATCACGAGGCCAACGATCTGGAAACCAACGAAAAATGGGATGTCCTGTTCCATGAAACCCTGGTCATAGCGACGAGAAATTCTTTGCTCATCGCCCTCTACGGAGGGATCAGCAAAATGCGCCTGTCCGACGAGTGGTGTCTGAGAAAACAACATTGGATCACGCCTGAAAGCTGGGATTCCTTCAAAAAAGAGCATTCTGCAGTCGTACAGGCGGTGCGGGCGCGGGACGAAACAGGGGCCGAGAAGGCAATGCGCGAACATCTGATCTCGGTCAAACAGCACATTCAATCAACCTATCTCTGAACCCCATTTCTAGCAGCGAGGACCGGACACATGAAAAACCTGGACAAACACATCGAGCTGGTCAGAGAAGAACACCTCGCCCTCATCTCCATAAGCAGAGAGGACAAGCTTAACGCCCTCTCCTGGGAGATGATGCAGACCCTGAAGCACCACTTCGAAGAACTGGATCTCGACAGGGACATTCGGGCGGTTATCCTCCATTCCAAATCGGCCCGCACCTTTGGCGTCGGTGCCGATATAAAAGACTGGGGCGCACTGGCGCCGATCGAAATGTGGCGCACCTGGACCCGCCACGGCCACCGTATCATGAAACTGATCGACGAACTGATTCACCCGGTCATCGCGGTGCTCAACGGCTACACCTTCGGAGGATCTCTGGAGCTCGCCCTGGCTGCCGACATACGCGTCGGCGAAGCAGGTTCATGCTATGGCTTTCCCGAAGCGAAAGTAGGCACCATCCCGGGCTGGCTCGGCACCCAGAAAGCACTGCAGCTTGTCGGTCCGAGCAAGCTGAAAAAGCTGATCTTTACCGGCGCCGCGATTACGGCTGAGGAGGCCATGGAGATTGGCTTGATCGATGAACTGGTTCCCTCTGGAGAAGGGCTGGCACGGGCCCGGGAACTCGCTTCTCAGATGGGCAGGACCTCGCCAGTGTCGGTGAGCCTGGCCAAGCAGATCGTCAACAGTCTTGTCGCTAATCAACCTGGTCCCGCACTGGAATCGATCGGCGGCGGACTCGCCGCCCTGAGTGCAGACGGCGGGGAAGGAAAAGAAGCCTTTGGCGAAAAACGAGCCCCTTCGTTCACTGGATATTAGAGCAGCAGAAGCCCCAGGTCTTCAGCAATTGAATCCTTAATGATACCGTGTGAAATCAGGACATTTGTTCAAGGGCAAGGCGAGCGGGGATTGAGCCACAATCCCAATTTTCAATAATAGAGAGTGACGCTGTCCGGATGGGTACCTATGGCGGCATAGACCTCCATGGTGGGGATGTCGGGATTGTTGCCGCTGTAAGGACCTCCGGGCTGATATTTTCTCTCGTCGCCACCGCCGTACATGGTCATTTTTTTCGAATCGGGCACATAGAGCCCCCTGCCGTCCGACCAGACAATCAGGAGCTTGGGACCATACTGAGGACCAAGTTTGGGAAAGACGAACTTGTCCCGCCATATTTTGTCTATCGAGATTTTCGCCCCGTTGTTCTGCACCGTGACCTGATTGCCGTAGCCGCGATTATCCTCAACCTCTGGGGCGGCCGCGGCCTGCACCTCAGCGGCCTCGGTTTCTTCGATCCCCTGGCTCAGCTCTTCGATAATAGCTTCCAGCGCCCCGCTGGTGGTGGCGTGGGCCGGCAGCGCGCCGAACTCGGCCAACGGGGTAACCCACTTATCCGGCAGCACACTGCACCCCGTCAAGGCCGCACTCCCCACTGCCATCTTCTTGATCAGCGAACGCCTGGTGGCTTTTTGTCCTGCCACAGGACCGTGGTGTAACGGCTGAGCTTCGTGTGCCAAAACATCTTTGATCTTTTGAGTGCTCATCATACCTCCTATTCAACGTCAGGATATACAGATGTGAGGAGAAACTGACAAAAATATTGTCTAAAATCAAGAAATATTTGAATATTTTTAGTTGAAACACCATTTCATCGCCACCCCTGAACGTCTACAATGTAGCACAGACGGGCTATTGAACAAGATCGGGCCAATTTCTTTGCCCAGGGGAAGATGCAACAGCTTTCAGCCCGCTACCGACTCTGCTGCTGAGGCAGAAGGCACTGAAAACAGCTTTTCATACCAGGTCCGATCGGTGTGTCAGGCTGCAATTTGTTATTGACTTTGGCGGAGCGATTTAATAGATAAATACTTTGATTTGTTTCAATGTATTTGATGTATCATCGTGTTGATCAGGTCAATACAATCTGAAATAATTCACCAGGGTAATGAATGCTGAGCCCCATTTCCAATAGGCCGTCCGCTGATTATTGGTACAAGTGTTGTCTTTCGTCCCCGGGGCATCTTCCTCTTCTCACGGCACTACCCTCTCCTACCTTATCGATCATTTCAATTAACTCATCTTCCTTAGCAGATAAGAAACCAGCTGGTGCTGCAGCCGATTATCTCTATGATGATGACTAAGCTGATAAACCCCAAACAGCTCGAAAGCCCGCCTCCATGTGCTGCTTTAGCGCGGGCCGGCAGCCAGAAAAGACCAAGAGTGTGCTATGACGTTTAACGGCGGCTACAACGTAATGCTCGAAGGCGCCCCCTCGCCGGGTATCGCGCCTTATCAGAAACCCGAGGTGCTGTATCTTCCCCTCTTTTCGGAATCGCTCGACTTCTCCAATCTGCAGGTGGAACACGGAGAGGCTGTTAGCAAGGGGCAGATTCTGGCCAAGGATCCCATCAATTTTTCAGTTCCCTTGCTGGCGCCAATGGACGGCACCGTAAATCTTGAACGTGCCGAACGCCACATCGCCCTGGAGAATCTGTCCTCGGCCAAAGAAGGCGCCGCGCCGCAGGCGGAGGATGAGAATCAGCGCCAGACCCTGCTTCGAATGGGTGTCTGGTCCTCTCTTGCCAGAGTTGACTCCGGCCGGATCCCGGACCCCGAAAACACCCCCGACTGCCTGGTCATGGCCGTTTCCAGATTCGAGCCGTTCTTCCCAGAGGCGCAGACTCTGCTTAAAGATGCGCTTGAGCAATTCGGCGCCGGGCTCGATCTCTTGCACAAGATACTTGGCGACACCGAAGTCATGCTCATCTGTGCCGAATCTGATGCAGAAATCAAGTCCCAGCTGCAGACGGTAACAACCGAACGTTCGGCCTGGCTCAAGCTCTTTGAGGTACCTGAGCTCTACCCCTTCGATTCACCCGCCCTGGCCGCCCAACTCAATGATCTCAACCCGGAAAAGACCTGGGCCACCGATCTGCAGGCAGTGCTCGCTGTCCGGGCTGCGATCGAGGACAATCACCCTTTTGTCAAACGAATCATCTCTCTGAGTGGCCCCATGGTGGACTCGCCCGGGCATCATCAGCTCCCCCTTGGCTACCCTCTCGTGGACCTGGGCTTCAGAAACGGCGCAGTTCCGCTGCGGGTTGTCAATGGAGGCGTATTAACCGGGACAGCGGTAGAAGGCGTCCAGCTCGGTCTTGACTGCGGCTGCCGCTCTCTCACCGTGCTCGAAGAAATGACCAAGCGCGAGGTGCTCGCCTTTGTCCAGCCCGGTTTCACCAAACGCTCATACTCCAATACATTTGCCAGCTTCTTCAAGCCCCTTTTTAAAGAAAAATTCACTACCGCACTGGGCGGCGAAGCCCGTCCGTGCGTATTCTGCGGATTTTGCGAAAGTGTCTGCCCGGCGGGAATCATTCCACATCTCATCTACCGGTATCTGGACCACAACCGGCCCGAGGATGCCTACCGGGTGGAATTCGACAAGTGCATCGACTGTGGTCTCTGCTCCTACGTCTGCGTATCGAAGATCAACCATCTCGAATTGTTCAGGGCGGAGAGGCAGCGGGCGATTGCTGCAATGGTAGAGGGTGAGTGAGGGCTAAGCGCCCGCCTCCTCAGGGCGGGCCGTGGTCCTTGCCAGATTCATTTAACACGGTGTCAAGGAAACAGGCATGAAATGGCTTTCTGATTTGTTCGACTCGTTCAGACCGCAATTTGAAAAACGGGGAAACCTGGCTTTTCTCAAGCCGCTCTACGAGGCTATCGAGTTTATATTCTTCTACCCGCCGGCCCGCACGGCGACTGCTCCCCATGTCAGGGACCCGCTCGACATCAAGCGCTACATGTCAATCGTCATCGTTGCCCTGCTGCCCAGCATCTGCGCCTCGATCTGGTTCTTCGGACCGCGCATCCTGTTGATGATTCTGGTCTCCTATGCAGTGGGTGGTCTGGTTGAAGTAATTTTCGCCTGCGTCAGGAAAACCGAGATTCACGAGGGCTTCTTTGTCACCGGCATTCTCTTTCCACTGATCCTGCCCCCGGCCACCCCGCTCTGGGTGGTGGCTGTGGGTATATTTTTCGGCGTCTTTTTCGGCAAAGAAGTGTTCGGCGGCACCGGCCACAATATATTCAACCCGGCCCTGGTCGGCAGGCTGTTCATCACCATCTCCTTTCCGACCATCCTGACCAGCGGCTGGACCGCCCCGGGAGCCTGGCGGGGCGCGGTTGATGCTGTCTCCTCGGCCACCCCGATGGCGCTGGTTAAGACCCAGGGAGTCCTGACCCCGGCAACCGACCTGTTAATGGGAATCCCATCAGGCAGTGTAGGTGAAACTTTTCGGCTTGGCATCATTGTCGGCGGTATCTTTCTCATGCTCACCAGGGTGAGCAATTGGCGAGTGCCGGTGTCGTATCTCGCCTCTGTGTTCATCTTTGCGTTTCTTGCCGGGCTGTTCGGCTGGGCGCCGGCCTCCGCGGAGGGGAGTGTGTCGGCCTTTAGTTTCGGTCTTTTTAACCTGCTGGGCGGCTCGGTCCTGTTCGGCGCCATGTTCATGTCCTGCGATCCGGTGACTTCGCCGTTCACCGTGCCCGGCAAATTTATCTTTGGCATCGGCTGCGGGCTTCTAACCGTGCTGATCCGCGTCTTCTCAGGTTATGTCGAAGGCGTGATGTTCAGTATCGTGATAATGAACGCTTACACCCCACTTCTCGACCATGTGGTAAGTTCCCTGCGTTATAAGGGCGTGGAAACCCAAGAGAATTAAATGTCCAAGTTCTTTTTTGGAGAGATGGCGTGATAGATAAAATCAAGATGATCTGTTTTGTTCTGGTGTTCGGGGTTTTCTGGGCTTCGGCGCTGGTGGCTGTCGACACCATAACCGGTCCCAGGATCGAGAAATATCTGATCGAGAAAAAACGCAAAAAAGTTCTCGAGGCCCTGGTGATTCCCTATGAAGCCGACACCATAGAAGAAATATTCACCACCAATATAAAGGCTGAGGAAATCGACGGCAAGACCATCTACACCGCCGAAGACGGCAGTATCGCCTTCGAATTCTCCGGCCCCGCCTCCCAGGGACCGATGAGCGGTATCATCGCCCTGTCCCCGGACAAGGAGGCTATCAAGGGGATTGCCATCATTCAGCAGAGCGAAACCCCGGGTCTGGGAAGCCGGGTGCTGGCCGCCGACAATTTGATAAACTTCAGGGACAAGAAAGTGGTTCCCGAACTCCTGATTGTGGCCGCCGGTACCGCTTCTGCCGACAATGAAGTCGATGCGATCACCGGGGCGACCCTGACCTGCAAGGCACTGGAAAAAAATATCAACAAGAATGTCCAAGACACCAAAACTCTGATCGGTCAGTAGAACATGAATTTAAAAGAAACTTTCGGAAAGAAAGGCGCCAAGACCATCAAGAACGGGATCTGGCGGGAACATCCGATTAGCTCGGCGACGCTCGGCATCTGTTCCGCCCTGGCCATCTCGAACAAGGTGGAAAATGCCATCGCCATGAGCGCGGGGGTGATCTTCGTTCTCATTCTCACTGCCGTGATCATCTCCCTGCTGAGAAAGATCATACCGTCCCGGGTGCGCATCATCATATATATGATCACCATTGCCTCGGGCGTGACCATTGTCGATCTTGTGCTCAAAGCCTATTGGCCCACGGTGAGCGAGGCTATGGGCCCCTATGTGCCGCTGATCATCACCAACTGCATCATCATGGGCCGGGCCGAGGCGTTCTTTGTGCAAAACCCGCCCAAGCTTGCATTAATTGATGCCTTGGCAAACGGATTGGCCTACACCTATACACTGATGGCCATTGCCATCTTCAGGGAAATATTTGCTTTCGGCACCCTGCTCGGAGTGCGGGTCACCCCGAGCGGCTGGGTGGACTGGGTGGTGCTTGCCGCCCCCGCCGGGGCTTTCTTCGTACTGGGGGTATTCCTCTGGATTACCAGAACCGCGGCGGGAATAGAGCCGCCGAAGAGCAGCTGATTACTTATCACTCTATAAGACAAGCAGAAAGGCGATAACATGGGCGAAACATCATTATTATCGATTTTCATCACGGCACTGCTGATCCAGAACGTGGCACTTTACTACCTGCTGGGCATGTGCCCGTTCGTGGCCCTGTCCAGGAGTCTGACCACCGCCTTCGGCATGGGCGCGGCGGTCATCTTCGTGGTCACCCTGACCTCGTCGGCCAACTGGGTCATCTACCAGATTCTCGAGGCCACCGGCAGCCTGATCATCCAGTATATCGTCTTTATCATTGTCATTGCCGCCTGCGTGCAACTGGTAGAGATGATCATGGAGCGGTTTTTTCCTGCCCTGCAGGCTTCATTCGGTATTTTCCTGCCGCTCATCACGGTGAACTGCACCGTGCTGTTCATCTCTCTGAAAGTGACCACGGTGGACAACCTTTCCTACATCCAGACGGTGGTCTACGCAATATCGGCCGCCATCGGTTTCTGGCTGGCGATGATCATGGTCGCCGCCATTTATGAAAAGCTCGACCTCATCGGCAAGGTGCCTAAGGGACTGCAAGGTCCGGGCATCATAATGATAATTACCGGCATCATCGCCCTGGCCTTTATGGGCTTCAGCGGCATGGTATAGTCGGAAAGACCGCGTGATCTATGAAAATGAAACTAACTGTCACTTTCTCACCATCACCTGAACCCATGGGAGCCCCTGCGGAATAATTATGGAGACGCTACTTCCTATCGGGATAATAACCGCGATACTGTTTACTCTGACCGTTATTCTTCTAATTGCCGACAAATTACTTGTTTCGTACGGCGACTGCAAAATCTCGGTCGCGGACGAAGACGGAGACAAGGAATTCACCGTCCAGGGCGGCTCCACCCTGCTGTCGATCCTCATCGACCAGGGCATGGAGATACCCGCCTCCTGCGCCGGACGAGGCAGTTGCGGCTTCTGTAAACTCAATGTCAAGAGCGGCGGCGGTGATATTTTACCCACCGAAGAGATGTTCATCAGCAAAGAAGAACAGAAAAGAGGAACCCGTCTCGCCTGCCAGGTAAAGGTCAAGGAAGATATCGAGCTGTTCGTTCCCGATCTGATCAGCACCGTCAAGGGTATGTCCGAGAGCGATTCTTTCGACACCCGCACAAAATGGACCTTTGAGCGCGAAGGCCAGATGCTGGTGGCCGAAGACAAGAAAACGCCGAAGCTCGACCGCACGCAGAGAAATCAGGTCCTCGATATCGTCGACAAGCATCGGGACAATCCGGGACCGATCCTGCCTATTCTCCACGACGTCAACGCGACCTTCAACTACCTGCCGGAAGCGGTGCTTCGCCTAGTATCCAAAGAAATGGACATGCCGCTGAGTAAGATCTTCAGGATCGCCACCTTCTACAACCTCTTCAGCCTCACTCCGGTGGGTAAGTACAAAATAACCGTCTGTACCGGAACGGCATGTCATGTAAGAGGTGCCGAGGGCATCATCGAGGCCTTCGAACCGTTGCTCGGCATCAAGTGCGGTGAAACCACCGAGGACATGATGTTCACCCTCGAGGAGGTAAGATGCATCGGCTGCTGCGGACTCGCGCCGGTATTGACGGTCAACGAGGATGTCCAGGGCCCGATGACCAAGAAAAAAGTCCCCGAATTGTTAAAAGATATAAAGAATAACACGCAGTAAAAAGTCTACCAGCAACCAGCTTATGGAACAGGAAATCACAACACGCGTAAAACCAATCAGCGCGCCGGCAGATATGGCGGCAATCAAGGAGCAGTGCAAGGCCGCTCTGGAACGAAGGAAAATCTGCTTCCGCGTCTGTGCCGGAACCGCCTGCATCGCCGGCGGCTCACTTGATGTCTATGAAGAGTTAAAAAATCAGATTCAGCAACGCGGCATCGATGTCAACGTCGAACTGCTCTTCGAAGGCGGAGAAACTGAAGCAGGAGCCAGTACCAGCGGCTGTCATGGTTTCTGCCAGATGGGGCCGCTGGTGCGCGTCGAGCCCCAGGGTACGTTCTACAACAAGGTAAAAGTCGATGACGTTCCCAACATCATCTCAGCCACCCTGGAAGAGCAGGGGGTGGTAGAGGAACTGCTGTTTGAGAACCAGGACGGTACCAGGGCAACCACCGAAAAGGAAGTGCCCTTTTATGCCGGCCAGAAGCGCATCGTCCTTGGCGGCTGCGGCACGATCAACCCTGAGGACATACGAAACTACTTCGCTGTCGACGGCTATCAGGCACTGGCCAAGTGCCTTCGGGAAATGAGCCCTGAAGATGTGGTTGAAGAAGTCAAGAAATCTGGGCTCAGGGGACGCGGCGGAGGAGGTTTTCCGGCTGGCCGTAAGTGGGAATCGGCAGCCAAGGCGATTGGACGGCCCAAATACATTATCTGCAACGCCGATGAAGGCGATCCCGGTGCCTTTATGGATCGCTCGCTGATCGAGGGCAATCCTCAGTCCGTCATTGAAGGCATGATCATCTCCGCCTACGGGGTTGGAGCAAAATACGGCGTCGTTTACGTCAGAGCGGAGTATCCGCTGGCGGTTACCCGTTTGTTCAAGGCCATCGATCAGGCCAGAGATTACGGGCTTCTGGGCAACAATATCATGGGCACCGGTTTCGATTTCGACATCGAGGTCTTCCAGGGCGCCGGCGCCTTTGTCTGCGGCGAGTCCAGTGCTTTGCGCGCCTCAATCGAAGGGCTTCCCGGCGAACCCACCGCCAAATACGACCATGCCACGGACAAAGGGCTGTGGGAGAAGCCAACCGTACTCAACAACGTTGAGACTTTTGCCAACGTGCCGATTATCATCAATAAAGGCGCCGACTGGTACGCCTCGATGGGCACCGACAACAGCAAGGGGACCAAGGTTTTCTCTCTGGTCGGCAATATAGTCAATACCGGCCTGATCGAAGTGGAAATGGGCACCACCCTGCGCCAGATCATCTTCGATATCGGCGGTGGCATCCCCGATGGCAAAAAGTTCAAGGCGGTGCAGACCGGCGGCCCCTCCGGTGGTTGTCTGCCGGCCGACAAGCTCGATATGCCGGTAGACTTCGACCAGCTTAAAGAGGCCGGTTCGATGATGGGCTCCGGCGGCATGATCGTCATGGACGAAGGGGCCTGCGTGGTCAACGTCGCCAAATATTTCATCGAGTTCTGCAACGATGAATCGTGCGGCAAATGCATTTCCTGCCGGGACGGTTCTGCAGCCCTGCTCAATATTCTCGATCGAATCTGCGAGGGAGAGGGGAGAGAGGAAGACCTGGAAACCATGACAGATCTCTGCCACTGCATCGATGACGCCTCCATGTGCGGTCTCGGAACTTCCCTGCCCAACCCTGTTCTGAGCACCCTGCAATATTTCAGGGATGAGTATCTGGCCCATATCAAGGACAAAAACTGCCCGGCCAAGGTCTGCAAACCGCTATTCACCTACGAGGTGGTAACCGACAATTGTAAAATGTGCGGTTTGTGCTTCAGAAACTGCCCGTCCGATGCAGTCATCTGGAAGAAGAAAGAGGTTGCCGAGATTATCCAGGATAAATGTGTAAAATGCGGTATTTGCAAAGAAGTCTGTAAGTTCGGTGCCATAGAATAATCGAGGAAAACAATAAATGGTTACATTCACGCTCAACGGCAAAGAATTAGAGGTTAAAGAAGGCACAACCGTACTCGAGGTCGCCCGGGAACAGGGAATCAACATCCCAACTCTTTGCTATCACGAGGAAATGTCGGCGTACGGTGCCTGCCGTCTTTGCCTGGTTGAAGTCGTTAAACGGGGCTGGCCGTCGATCCAACCAGCCTGCCTGTACCCGGCCCAGAACGGCATCGAGGTAAATACCGATACCGAGCGGGTGAGAAAATCACGCAAGATCCTGCTGGAACTCTATCTGGCCAGATCGCCCGGTTCCCAGGCAATTATAGACATCGCCAAAGAATATGGGGTGCGCGACACACGGTTCAAGCTCAAGGAGAACCAGATGAGCGAATGTATTCTCTGCGGTCTCTGCGTGCGTGCCTGCGCCGAAATCTCCAAACGGCATGCCATCAGCTTTGCCCACAGGGGCAGTAAACGAATGATTCAGACGCCTTTTGCTGAACTGGCAGACACCTGCGTGGGCTGTCAGGCGTGCGCTTTTGTCTGTCCCACCGGGGTAATCAAGATAGACGAAGCGGATTAAGGCCGCTGACTGTCGCCACCCCCCTGATTCTGCACCTGCACTTGCAGGCTCCGCAGGTCAGGGGGTTTTTCTTTACACTCGAGCCATTTGCAAAACGATCTTTTCGCCCAAACTCTGCGTTATGCTCAAAATTTTATCCTCGGAATATCAATCATATGCCTGTGGTAAAATTTCTCGCATGCCTTGATTTTGAACGAAAATCTTAGTTTTGCAAAAGGTTCACTCTTCTCACAATTTCTGGAGAACGGACCCTGCTGGACTGTTGCACTTGCTGATGAATAGGGATTCGTCATGGTGCTCAGGAAGGTCTGATTGACTAAAGATGATATTCGACCTATGGTTTTGTGTAAATCAATCTTATTGACATCGATGTAAATACCACACCTGCTGCAAAACAGGTTCGGAAAACCTCGGGTCTCACCGAAACATCCGGATTGCCCTTGAAGATGGCTATCTGGTGTTTTTTCACCACCATCTCCGCTCACGAGCACTTCCGCTATGGATCAGAAACAGCAACACAACCGCCAAGAAAGCCAAGACGATCTTCTAGGAAGCCCTTCATCGGTTTTACCCAAAACAAACACAAGAATCAGTATCGAGTTTGAGAAGGGAGAGCTTGGAGGGGTCTGCACCATGAAGGTGATGCTCGATGATCTGCTGATCTGTAAGTTCGACCATCATAATCCGGACGGCTTGGCCGCCTGCGTGCGACGAGCGGCAGATGCGGTTGAACTCAGCGAATGGGCCGAAAAAGTGTTGCGTGACGATGCCAAGGGAGGATGATGCCCCGAGCCCACCCAATTAATTGGAAACAGGGAGTGCCCCATGCTCATACATCAGCGTGAAATCGCCTACACCAGCGACTACCAGACATTTTTCGAAGCACTCATCAAAGCCAAGCAGCACCTGGAAAAACGATTCCCCGAAGTAGCGGTGGAACTCATGTACAACCTGGCAGGGGAGCGCGGGTTCGCGACAATCCAGACTCGCTACCCCTCTCTGGCAGACTATGAGAGAATTGACTCAGAAATGGACCAGGATGAGGAATACATGAAAATTCTCGAAGATCTCATCGGCTCAACTGGACACCTGCCAGTCGACCAGTTCTATCGGGTGATTAAATAGAGCAGGCTCCACCGCCCACCCACCATACCCAGCAGCATAATTTCAAGACACGCCCTCGGGCGAGGCCCAAGTTAGAACCCGGCGGAGCATCCCTGCCGCTAGCAGTTGCAGACTACGTCAGGACGTGATAATGATTTCGTATGTGCAGCCTCCCGGACAGGCCTTGAGTGATTTCCCCTTAACACTACTCCCAATGCAGAGTCATGGAATCGATGCTTAAGCCACAAGAAAAAAAGATCATCACGCAGTTGCTGGATCTCGTTTCAGAGCCTGAAGACCTCCCTACGCTTAAATCCTTTGAAGGGTTCATGTTTGGACTCGCCATGACACCGGACGTCATTTTGCCGAGTGAATGGCTGCCTTTTATCCTCGGCGAGGAGGGGCCCGAATTTGAATCGGAGAAGCAGGCGCAGGAAATGCTAAACTGCGTTATGCGGATTTACAACAGGTTGGTGAGCGATTTCCAAAACGGACGTCTCACTCTCCCTTTGCAACTGGATGAAATGATCAGCGTGGACCTTTCAGGAGTTCATGACTGGGTAGATGGACTGACCGAAGCCCTGTGGCTGAGAGACGAAATCTGGGACTTCGACGGCTATGATCATCTGACCGACGAGGAAAAGGATTTACTCTACACCTGCCTGACCTCCATTGAAGCTTTTGGGTCGGAAGACCTGAAAGAGACGCTTGTCGAAGCAGGTCTCGAGGAATTGTTTCAAGAACTCACCGACGATCGTCTCCAGAACAAGTTGTCGCAAAGCGATAAAATCGACATTCTGCTCATAAGCTTCCTTCCCAAAGCTGTATCGGCATTGATCGAACACGCCTACACGCTGGATCAACAGATCAGAAAATCGATGTCCTCATCCCAGGGGCCCCGCCTGGTCCAAGGGAAAAAAACCGGCAGGAACCAGCCGTGCCCTTGCGGCAGCGGTAAGAAATATAAAAAATGCTGCGAGAGAAAAGATGATCCAGCCGTCAAATCCAACCTCATCGAGGTCGATTTTTCCAGAAACAGGAAAAAACAAAGACAGTCAGGGGAACTCTTTCAGCTTAAGATTACCCTGAAGGGTGC
>JARFQM010000163.1 GCA_029287755.1 Desulfofustis sp.
TCCATGTTTCGCCTTGGCGTGATGCTGAGGCCAGACATGATCATATCCACCTTACCCGCTTCCAGATTTGGGATAAGCTCATGGAAGGGCAGCCGGACGATGCGCAGATTTACATTCATCGACTTGGAAAGTTCCCTGGCCAGGGAAATATCGAAGCCGATCAGATCACCCTGGTCCGATGTCACGCTGAACGGGGGAAAGTCTCCGGGGGTGCCAAGTACCAGCTCGCCGTTGTTCTTGATGCGGTCAATTACCTGGCCGGCCCAAGCGGGGTCACTTAACTGCCAGGTAAGGGCGAAAAAAAAGATTGCGAACAACATTGCTAGGCGCATAGCCAGTATCATATGGCGATCTGTAGTGAGAAATTGCGAACGGTTCGGCTGATCGATGTTCAGAGATTGTAAGAACTCAGCCGCTCAATATCCAGGCCGGATTTCGATTTATGTCTGGCGACATGAAGGTGAATCAGCCACTCAGGCAAAAAAGATCAACCGTGAGGCGAGGCCGGCTGTGGGCAATCGCCTCGGCGATCAGCCCCGCGGGCTTCGATGGACTGGACTTTGCCTTCAGCTAGAATAGCAGTTATGCGGCAATGGGTAATTGTTAAAACGGCTGCTGAAACATTACCCAGAAATTGGTTCCTTCTTCTGATACCGCCATATCGAAGCGTACGACTGCACCCGCCGTCAATGCACGAATCCCGAGTCCGGCGTCAAATTTCAGATCTGAAAACAACTCGCCAAGATCATAATCAGGTGCCACTCTTCCTGCTTCGACAAAGGGTACGAGTTGAAACCAGTCAAGATGGAGCCAGCGCAGCCAGTTGATCCCGGCAACCGGATTCCAGTCCAGGGTGTAGCGGTACTCTGCGGCGCCGTAAATAACTGACCGATCGTTGAACCGGTTGTTGGGATATCCTTTCATTCGATACCAACCGCCTAGACGGGCACCGTCGAGATACGGAGGTTTGTTTTCGACAACGACATCGCCATTTTCATTGACGGTCTCGCTCCAGGACAGGGAACTGCCGGTCCAAAAGTTCAGGGCCACCACCCGCTGCCGTGAGAATCTCGAGTCACCCAGGTTGAAAAACTTGCTGGCCTCGAACTCGAGAAAATCCCATTGTCCGGTATTCCCTTCATTGAAACTCCTGCTGTAGGCAAGATACTGCAGGCTGCCGTAGCTCGGGTTGGTGGGAAAGTCGGTGTTGTTGTAGAGGTAGCCGATCTCCCAGGGATAGGTATCGCCCGAGTAGGTGACTGTATCGGTTTGGAAGCTCTGATATCTGCCGGACTGGCCAAGCAATAGTACTGACATACCCGTCTCAAGCGGATTCCATTTATCGCCGCCGGTGGCACCGGACTGCAAGATACCTTTTTTCAGTTTGTAGCGTCCTTTGTGATCATTTCTCATGCTGCCTATGGGCACTACGAATTCGAGCTTAAGTTCATACCAGTTATCGTTGCCGTCATCTTCAATATAATCGTCCTTATCAGAACCGTTTGAGCCGGCAACGGTAGGAGCAAAATTGGAGGACAGCCGCGGAACCTGGGTGTAGGCACGGTTGCGCGGGAAATAAGAGATGGCACCGAAGGCACTGAAATAGAGTCTCTTGGAAAAGGGCAGGAGGTAATCCCACATGCCCCCGACTACCCCTTTGGCATCATCAAAGCTGCCGAAAACGGATCCTGCGAAAAGCAATTGATCTTGGAAATACCCTTTGGTGAAACCGCCAACGCCCACCGTGGTTCCCATAGATTCTGAAGGAAACGCGTAGGGTAAAATTAATCTATTCTCAACAGCGTTAGGATTTTCCTCGCGAGTGGTCGAGAATTTTGCCGAAGCGGATGGCCGGGCGCCTGCCACAGATGGCAGAACTAGCAAGATCGCCAGTAAAACGGTGATAATTTTCCACAGTGTGTTGTTCATGGGAGTTGGTGCTCCTGTCGCAAGATATCAAGCAGTAGAATTAAAAGCCTCTTTAGAATACAGGCTTATAGTCGAAGAAATGCCAGGTTTCAAGTTTTCGATAGGTTTTGGTCTCGGCCCTGGCCACAAAAGAGTTGGTCACCGCGCCGCTGGAAGTGAAACGCACGCCCTCTAAAAATTCTCCATCGGTGACGCCGGTGGCGGCCACGGCTACCTCTTTTGAGCGGATCAGGTCGTGGGTTCTGAATATTTTGTCGAAATCGTTAATGTTGTGGGCTTCGGCCATTTCCTTGTCGCGATTGTTCTCGTAAAAAATCTTGCCTTCGAAATAGCCTCCGAGGCAGTTAATTGCCGCCGCTACCAAAGTGCTTTCAGGGGCGTAGCCATAGCCCATGTAGATATCTGTTTTTTCCCCGATTATGGCGGACAGGCAGCCGGAGATTTCACCCTCTTCGATGAGCTTGATCCGGGCACCGGTTTGTCGAACTTCCTTGATAAGTTGGGTGTGCCTGGCCTGATTGAGTATGCAGACGGTCACGTTTTCGGTGTATTTGCCCAAAGCCCGTGCCGTTCGTTTGACATTGATGGCGGGCGGCTGGTCGATATTGAT
>JARFQM010000171.1 GCA_029287755.1 Desulfofustis sp.
CCCCCCCCCCCCCCCCCCCCCCCCCCCCCCCCCCCCCCCCCCCCCCCCACATAATCCCCCGCCCACCACCGCCAACTACACTCAGGTCAACTTCGTCGGCAGCGTCAGATGTGTATAAGAGACAGGCTGAAGAGACGTTCACTCCGTCTCCTCAGCCTTTTCGCTTTGGCGGCGATTCTCCTTCCCTGTCTAGTCAGTGATAGCGAAGCGACGCTCAACGACCCTGCTATCATCAAGATAGACCTCTACTGTCCAATCGCCGAAGTTCTCTTCATGGAAATCCTGGTTGCTCAACAGTGAGGCAACCGGTCCTTTCTTGCTCAATTTAAACCAGAAGTAGAGTCCCCTTTTGTTCCCGTCTTCACTGGTAAACGTATGGCTGTCGGAGCGAATCATGCCGCGTGTATTGTGCAGCCAGTTGGCGTGCATAGTATGCTCCCCCGGCGTCAGACCGCTACAGTCGAGGATCAGGTAGATGGAGTCAAAGGGGGAAAATTCCGTGACTTCCTGATCGAAAGCCGGACTTTTATAGGTTGCCCCCGTGCAGCTGGCCCCCAAAACGAGAGACGATAGACCAAGGACCAGGCCCAGCAATACCAAACCACCAGCGGCGGATCGTCTGCACAGCATTTGTCTCAGCACTCCTTCCAGACCGGTTTTCTCTTTTCGAAAAAGGCCTGCACACCTTCCTTGGCGTCGTCGCTGGAGCACAACCTGGCAAAGGCCTCGTTCATCAAATCGAACTGCTGAAAATAATCCATGTCCTCGCTTGAGTAGAAGCTCTTCTTGGCTATCTGCACGGCTATGGGGCTCTTTCTGGCCAGCTCCGCGGCCCAGGACAGCGCCTCGCTCTCCAGCTCCTCCTTGGCCGTGATCCTGTTGACCAGTCCCAGCCTCTGGGCCTCGTCCGCCTTGATCAGGTCGCCGTAGAGCAGCAACTCCAGGGCTTTTTTTCTACCCACGCAGCGAGCCACGGGGATGACGGGACCAACGCAGTTGAGCCCCACGTTGATGGCGGTCAGTCCCATTTTGGTATTTGCTGCGGCTATCACCAGATCTGCTGCGGCCACCAGCCCCATGCCATTGGCCGCGGCAACCCCCTGCACCTGGGCAATGACCGGTTTCTTCATCCTGGCGATGGAAACCAGCGGCTGCTCCATATGCTCAATCCAGGCCCGGTACTCAATGGTAGTCTTGCCGGCCAGTTCGTTGACGTCGATGCCGGCGCAGAATGCCTTGCCCGCTCCCTTGATGATGACCACCCTGACCCCCGGATCGTCGTCCATATCGCGCAAGGCCTGGACCAGCTCCCCAGCCATCGGGGTGGTGAACGTATTGAGACTTTCCGGTCGATTCATGGTGATCGAAGCGACGAAATTATCGTGTTTTTCAATGATGAGATGTTCGGCCATACCATCCTCCGCAGATTTTAAACAGCCCAGGTTGGACTCCGGAAAAAGAAGCTATACAATACCGCTTCTCGTGCAAGTTTTCATCCGCTAACAACTCATTTTGTGGCAAAGATTGGACTGTACACAAAACTCTCTAACCAGGGGTGCATTCGAGGAGAAAGTTCTTGGTGCGACGGAGTATCCGTAGGGAAGATCCTTAACGGGACGTACACTTCTGTCAGCCGAGCCATGCAGATGACTTGTGGATTAAAGCATCCCTGGCGATAATGAAACAATCACTCTCTGGTACTCTTTCAATCAGCGCCACAGCCTCCTCCGGTCCGAGCACGAAAAGTGCGGTAGCCAGGGCGTCGGCATCCATTGCGGTGGGCGCAGTCACACTGACGCTGGAAGAGAGCTGGGGGGAATGGCCGCTATGGGGATCGACGATATGGTGAAACAGCTTCTCCTGGTCGTAATACGCCTCATAATTGCCGGAGGTGGCCACCGCCCCGTCGCTCATTGTGAGGATATCTGGAAATTCACGTTGCTTGGCCGGATCCTGGATGGCGATGGTCCATTTTTTCTCGCCAGCCGCCGTGCCGGAGGTTCGTATATCGCCACCGGCATTGACCAGATGATTGGTGATGCCGCGATTTCTCAGTACCTCGGAGGCCCGGTCAACTATGTACCCCTTGGCAATTCCGTCGAGCGTTATCCCCATGTTCGGCTGCCGAAATGAAATAGCCTTGGAATCCAACCGAAGTCCTGCAGCACCAATGAGATCGAGGATTTTCTCAATTTCCTGCTCAGTCGGCTGCTGGCCGGCACCGAACCGCTGCTGGTAGAGATCCATCAGGGGTTTTACGGTGATATCAAAAGCCCCGCCGGTCAAATTATGATAATAGAGAGAGCGGCTGACGACCAGAAGCAGCTCATCCTGGGCCTCCTCGAGTCTCCCGCTTCTATTTAACTCGGCCAGCGGAGAGGACTGATCATGTCGGCTGAGTATCGAGGCAAGCTCTTCGATCGCAGCAAAGGCGGCCGCGAAGGCCTCCTCGGCCTGGTCCTGGGAATCGTGAATGGCGGTCATGGAAACAAAGGTTCCCATGGACAGTCTGGTTCTGGATATTTTGTAGTTTTTACGGTTGAACCAGAGCGCTTCAGCACACTCGGGCGGCAGCAGGGGAGAACCCAGCAGGCTCAGGCCGAGCAGGCCCGAAAGCTTGAGCAGTTTCCGACGCCCGGTGCTGCACCTCGCGCCTGCCCCGACGCCGGAAACGGATGTCATAGCGGCGACAGGGCCCTAACCGGCCATCTTCAACCCGCTTTCCGGCTCTCTGGCAACGACTTGGCGCCCCCCAAAAGGGAGGAAGATGTCACGGGGGCATTTGCTCACACAGATTTCCTCGCAGGAGGGGCCGTAGTCGATGCAGGCCTTGTGATCGATTTTGACCAGATTGTCCTCATAGGTCACCGCCTCGGCGGGGCACACCTTGACGCACATCTTGCAGCCGATGCAGCCCACCTTGCAGACACCCATGACGGCCTTGCCCAGATCTTTGGTCGAACAGGGCACCCAGATCCGGGCCTTCATGGTCTGGATCTCGATGATATCCTTTGGACAGGTCTTGACGCAGACACCGCAGCTTACGCACTTGTCGGGATTGACGACCGGGAAGTTGTCGATCATGTCGATGGCGTCGAAGGGGCAGGCTTCGGCGCATTCGCCGAGACCTATGCAGGCATACTGGCAGGCCGAAGGCCCGCCGTACCCGAGGTTTGCAGCCGTGCATGAGGAAAAGCCGATATAGCGATGCTTGTGGCTGACCCTTCCTTCTATTCTCGAGCAGCGCACCACCGCCATGGTGTCCTCCACCGCCGTCATTTTCTTGCCGGTCAGCGAGGCCACCCGTTCAGCGACAGCCTCTTTGCCGGGAAAACAGAGGTTGGGGGGAACATCGGGATCGGTCACCACCTCGATGGCATACCCCTCGCATCCGGGATAGCCGCAGCCGCCGCAATTGGCCAGCGGCAGGGATTCGAGAACTTCTTCAATCACCGGATTGGATTCCACTGCAAATTTATGGGCGGCCAGGGCCAGGCCGATACCGAAAAAGAGGCCGATACAGCCAAGAAGAACCAGGCCCCCAATGGCCAGTTTAATCAATTCAGAATCCATAATGTTCGCAACTCCTGTTCAGACGATAATTCAACTGCTCTGCTCAAAACAACTGCAGTCCGGAAAATCCCAAGAAGGCCATGGCAAATTGCCCGGCCACGATGAAGGCAATAGGCAGCCCTTTAAACGACGGCGGCACCTTGGCCAGTTCCACCCGTTCACTGACCGAGCTCATCAGGTACAGGGCCAGCAGAAAACCGCCGCCGGCGCCCAGACTGAGCATGAATGTTTCGAAATAGTTGTAGCCGTTGCTGGCCATCAGAAGCGGTACCGCTATGATGACGCAGTTGGCGATAACCAGAACCAGGTATACGCCGAACGATTTGAACAGAATCGGATTGACCTTGCGCAATACCGTATCGACCGCCTGAACGGTAAGTGAGGTCAGGCCGATAAAAATAACGATCTGCAGATAGTCCAAACTGAACGGCTTGAGAATATACTGGTAGAGAACCCAGCTCATCGACACGGCCACGACAATGACAATGGTGAACACCACCCCCATTCCCTTGGCTGTTTCTTTGCGCTTCGAGGTTCCAAAGAAAACGCAGAGGCCCAGATACTTGGTAAAAACGAAATTGTTGATGATCAGCGCCGAAAGAAGGATGGACAGCAGGTAGCCGAAATATGACTTGCTCACCGAAAAGGTGCTCTGCTCGACACCGCCGATACCGGTCGCTGTCACTATGTGTTTTGCCGTGGTATTGAGCGGGTCGGCAAAACTCAGAATTGCCTCGGTACCATCGCTGGATAAGGAAACCGCTGTTATCGGCAGCCTGATATCGGGATCCGATTCCTCATAAACGGTGTAGTTCTCAGGGTCGCCCGCCACCTCTCGGTCGACCGGCATGCTGAACTGTACCACTATCTCGTTGTCGGCCCCGAATTCGGTATCGGACACCAGGCCGGCGGCCTGCACCAGGCTGCAGACGCCCATTGCCAGGAGAAACAGAATATAGACAGATATTTTTTGACGGCCTCTCATAACTCACCTCTTTTTCCGCTCAGCATAGTAGGTTTCAATCCAGTTGAAGAAGCCCATCATCAAACCTACGACAAAAAACCCGGCACTTGGCAGGATGAAGAACAGCAGAGGCTTGAAGCCCAGAACGTCGTACCCCAATATGGCCCCCGAGCCAAGCAGTTCCCTGACAAAACCGATGACGACCATACCCACCATAAAACCGAGCCCCATACCGAGTCCGTCCCAGAATGAGGATTTTACCGGTTCCTTACAGGCAAACATCTCCAGGCGCATGGTTATGATGGCAAAGGCCACAATAATCTTAACGAAAATTCCCATCTTGGCATAGGCCGCAGGGAAGTATGCCGCCAGGCTCAAGTCGATGACAGTGACCCAGGTGGCAATGGTCAAGGTGTAAGTCGGGATGCGAATCCTCGGGTGTATAAAGTTTTTCAGCAGAGAGATGGTGACGCTGGAAAACACCTGGACAAAAAGGACCGCCGTACCGAGCATCAGGCCATTGATGACGGTGGTCGAGATACCGACCGCGGGACACATGGAAAGTGCCAATTTAAATATTGGATTCTCTTTAAGAATGCCGTTTGCTACGAGCTGTAAACTGGACTTGTCTGTAGCCACAATCTATTCCTCTCAGATGGATTAAAAGGGGACGCCTATCTGCTGCGCTTCCAGCACCTTCTCGAGGGTGTCGAGCCGGTAGGCAAATTTTTTGGTCATCCCTCTGATCCCAGAGGTAACTGCATCGGATGATATCGTCGAGCCGGTAATCGCATAAATATCGTTATCGCTGTACTGCAGCATGATCTGTTCGGCCGCCGCCAGTTCCATTTTTCCTTCAAGCGCATTGTAATATTCATCCGGCAGCGGTTCCTTAACCACCTGGAGCTGCTTGATCTTTTCCAGCGGCTTATGCTTGAACTGGTTCTTGAAATAGTCCTGCTCGATTTCCGCTCCCAGGCCGGGATCTTCCTCGTGCTCCATCACCTCAAAGCCGATGATCGAGTAGGCAGGATCGAGTGCCAGGATGATCGAAATGTTGGTCTTGTAGCCCGGGAACTTTCCCGAGAGAAGATACGCCTGCCGGCTGCCGTCTTCGGTCACCACCATCACCTGATCAACAAAGCGGGCTATCTGGGATGATCCCAGAGCCGTCTGAACTGCATTGTCCCTATCACCCTGCTCTCGCGCCTTTTCCTCGCTCAGAGGAATAGCGGTCGTGGAGACAAAATCACCCTCCAGACTCAGTTGGACAAAGACAAAACCTGCATCTTCCCCATGATGACCGGCGGGCAGCAGATAGCCTATCGACTGGCTGTCGCCGTCCGCGACGATGTAACGGAAGATTTCGTGCAGGGCCATGCCTTCGTCAGGTTCCTGGTCTGCGCCATAGCCGAGCAGGGCATACATGACCTTTTCTTCACGGGCATGCTCATTGGCCTTTTTCGCCTTGTTGGTGAAAACAAAGGTGGCACCCATGATGGTCCCGGCAATCAGGCAGGACACGGTCAGCCGAAAAATGATGGTAAGGATCATTTTCATTTTTCACCTCCCAACGGCGGTGCGAAACGCTTCGGTTTGAACCACCCGTCGAGTACCGTACTGAGCGGATTCATCAACAGAATGGCGTAGCAGATGCCTTCCGGATAGCCGCCTTTCAATCTGATCAACACGGTCAAAGCACCGATGCCGACCCCATAAGCCAGCTGGGCAGTCCGGGTGCTGGGCGAGGTGACATAGTCGGTAGCCATATAAAAGGCTCCGAGGATAGCCCCTCCGGTCAGCACGGCCAGCAGGGGGTCGCCGGAAAAGAGCGTGTCGCCGCCGAAGATCCAGGTCAGCACCGCTATGCTGCCCAGCACCGAGACCGGAATGTGCCAGGTGATGTAGCGCCTGTACATCAGGTAGAGGCCGCCGAGCAGAATCAGCAGCCCGGAGGTTTCACCGATGGAGCCCGGCCGCAATCCCAGAAAAAAGGTGGGATAGACTGTGGCGGGGCTGCCAAAGGTTTCCCTGAAGACGGCCATACCCTGTTCTTTCATCACCGCCAGAGGCGTTGCCGTGGTAATCGCATCAATCCCACCGCTCAAGTAGGTAAAAAACACACCGTCGGTCAGCGGCGGCAGCCAGGCCGAGGTCATGGCAACCGGGAAGGTGGCAAGCAGAAACGCCCGCCCCAGAAGCGCCGGGTTGAAGATGTTGTACCCCAACCCGCCAAGCAGATGCTTGCCGATGTAGATGGCCATCACCGCCCCGAGAATGGGTATCAGGAAGGATACTCCCGGCGGGATGATAAAGGCCATCAGCATGCCGGTCAGGGCAGCACTGCCGTCTTTCACGGTGACCGGCCGGCCCAGCATTTTCTGACTGAGCGCCTCGACCGCCATGCAGCTGGCCACTGATACCGCGGTAATCAGCAGCACCTGCAGGCCAAAGACCACAATCGACAGCACGAGCGGCGGCACCAGACAGGCCACCACGGTCCACATAATTTTGTCCACCGACTCGTTGCTGCGCACGTGCGGGGATACCGACACATTCCACAGGGCAGCCGCAGCCGGCGTCTGGTTCTCAGTTACTTTCGATTCGATGACGAAACTCCTTGCTCACTTGATTTATGATTCCCGGTGGTTACGAGCGTTTTGCCTTCATTTTCGCCAGCCGGACAAATTGCACAAGCGGACGTTTGGCAGGGCACACGTAGGCACAGCTTCCACATTCAAAGCATTCGAAGATGCCAAACTGTTCTGTATCCTCAGCCCTGTTCGCCTCTACGTATATACCGATTTCCTTGGGCTCCAGGCCCATGGGGCAGGCTTCCAGACACCAGCCGCAACGAATACAGTTGGAAAGTTCAGTGGTGTCTATCTCGTCTTCGCTGAGAAAAAGAACCGACGACGTCGTCTTGGTGATGGGCACGTCC
Organism: Desulfofustis sp.; assembly: GCA_029287755.1. The sequence continues at coordinate 7,479 of JARFQM010000171.1, forward strand.
AGGGTTGAAACGGCAAACCCCATCATCGGCCCCCCGAGCACTACCCGGGCCAGGTCTTCCGTGGTACCGCCGCAGAAGTCGACGATATCTTTTACCTTGGTGCCGATTTTCACCAGTAGATTGGCAGGCTTGTTGATACCACGGCCCGACACGGTGATCACTTTCTCGATCAGGGGCTTGCCACGCACCACGCCATCATACACCGCCTTGGTGGTCGACACGTTGTGAACCACCACCCCGACTGCCGAAGGCAGCGCCATGGCCGGCACTTTCCTGCCCGTTATCGCCTGAATCAATTGTTTTTCTGAGCCCTGCGGGTATTTGACCTTGAGCGTTTCCACGCCGATGGTGATCCCGGGCTCCTGCGCTTTTTGAACCGCCGCTTCCATGGTGCTGATCGCATCCGGCTTATTCTCCTCGATACCGATGGCACAGGCCTTGATGCCGAGAATCTTGAGCAGGATCTTGGCCCCCTCGACGATCTCCTCGGCTTTTTCCAGCATCATCCGGTGATCTGCAGTGATGTACGGCTCGCATTCAGCGCCGTTGAGCAGCAGGGTGTCGACCGGTGTATCGGCGGGCGGCTTGAGTTTCACATGGGTCGGAAAGCCGGCGCCGCCGATGCCGATGATGCCCGCCTGATGCACCTTCTGCAGCAGTTCCTCGGAGGATAGCTGGTGCCAGTCGACTGCTGGCTCCCAGGCCGGCGAGTGCGCCTCCGGATCGGTCTTGATGGTGATCGAGGGTGCGCTGACTCTGATCGGATGGGGAGAACGGCCAACCGCCTTGATCGAACCAGCTGCCGGGGCATGCAGCGGAACTCCCAGGCCGCGCTTCGTTTCAGCAAGCAGATCGCCCTCGGCAACCTCTTCCTTGCGTTTGACCACCGGAGTGCAGGGCGCGCCTATGTGCTGACCGAGTATGAGCTCCAATTCGGCCGGCAGCGGCATGGTCTCCACCGCAAGCTTTTCGGTCAATTCTTTTGCTTCCGGCGGATGAACACCGCCTTTGGGAAATGTTAAGTGTGCTGACATATCTGGGTATCCAAACCTTGGTAACTGCAATAGTTGACTGCGCTGTATCGATTCTTATGAAATTCCTGAGTAATGTTTCATGAACTGGATTCGTTCAAAAGCCGACTGGTCATCTTCAAAACGGTAGGCAAGCCGTCCTCTAAATTCGTGGATGGCAGTGAGCGAGTGGCGCTCCATCCAGGCTTCAAGGTCGGCCAAGATCTTTTCTACCTGCTCGACCCCGTTTTCATAAAGAGTCGACACCACCTGCACTGCCCTGGCCCCTGCCAGCAGCATTTTGACCGCCCCCGCACCGTCATGAACGCCGGTGGAAGCGGCGAAATCACTCTCGATCAAGCCAGACAGCAGGGCGATCCAGCGCAGCGGCAGTGAGATTTCTGCGGGATGACTGAAGACGCCCGCCGAGGTCATCTCCATCTTTTCAATATTGATATCAGGTTGATAGTAGCGGTTGAAAAGCACAAACCCCCGCACCTTGCCGGTCCAGTGGAGACGGGATATCAAACTGGCAAGCGACGATGAGTAGCTGCTCATCTTCAGGGCAATAGGAATCGATACGACCTTGTTCACCTTGTTGAGCACCTCGAAATAGACCTGCTCATACTGGTCACATTCCTTTTTAGGGTTGCTGGGCAGCAGCGATATGTTGATTTCCAGACCATCGGCTCCGGCCTTCTCGAATTTACCGGCGTAAGTGGTCCATTCTGCAGCGGTCACGCAGTTGAGACTGGCGATGACCGGTATATCGATCTGCTTTTTTACCTCCCGGATCATCTCCAGATAATCGGTAACTGCCGAATCTCTGGTATACTGCTTTACATAATCGTAGGCATCCGGGTAATCGGTCTGGTAATCATCCAGGTTCTGCTGCAGTTCCGCTTCAATCTGCTCTTCGAACAAGGATTTCACCACAACCGCGCCCACACCTGCCTCGGCCAATTCCACAATTTTTGATGCCGAGCCGGTCAACCCGCAGCTGCCCGCCACTATGGGGTTCTTCAAGGTGAGCCCGAGGTAGTTGGTGGTCAGATCTTTCATCTTCCTGTCTCTTCGTAAAGGGCGCCTCTCGACGCGCCGTTCCCTTCGCTGCACAAACCGCACAACCCGAAGTGCAATTTGTGCATTCCCATAAAAAGCTAAAGCATGTTTCAGTACCAAATAGTTGTCGAAATTGCAAGCTGCATTTATTGGTTTGCATCCAAAAGCGTAGTAAATAATCATGCAGATTCGCCCCTTTGCCCACTCTACTCAGCTCAGCGACAGCAATTCCTGGCAGGTACATGTTGCCGCCCTGAATGAACAACCTGGATCCTGGTGTTTTTTTGTTGCACTCAATCCCCTGGCTGCTATGATCGCCACTCAGTCTAATCCAACACCATCTCAACCAGATAGAATGAAATCGATAGTCCCCGAGCACTCCAAGGATGGCGCCCATATTCTCACCGGGGCATTGTTTATCAGTTTCTCCAGTATCTGGGTGGCCTGGTCC
>JARFQM010000271.1 GCA_029287755.1 Desulfofustis sp.
CCGTCAAGGATTATGTGCGGTTGAGCGCCACTTTGACCACCGGCCAGGATCCGTCCTTGATCGTCTGGCCCGAGACGGCACTGCCGTTTTATCCTCTTGCAGACGAATTGCTGGAGCCGGTCAGCGGCTTTGTCGACTTCAGCGGCACCGTGCTGCTCACCGGCGCGCCCTGGTTCGAAGAGGAGCATAGCAAGACCAGCCACCTGGTTCGCTATTACAATGGGGCGCTTTTGATGGAGCCCGGCAGTGGATTTGATTTTGGCTACTTCAAAAACCACCTGGTCCCCTTCGGCGAATATGTGCCGCTGAAAGAATATCTGCCTTTTCTGGCACCGCTGGTCGAGGCGGCCGGCGATTTTACCCAGGGGACTATTGAGACGCCGCTTCCGGCGGGACCGATCAAGGCCGGCGTGCTGATCTGTTTCGAGTCGATTTTTCCCGACCTTGGCAGGGCCTGGGTCGAGGCCGGCGCCAATCTGCTGGTCAATTTGACCAATGATGCCTGGTATGGTAAATCGAGTGCCCCGTATCAGAGCTGGGCGATGACCGTCTTCCGCAGTGTCGAAACCAGGAGGTCGCTGGTGCGTTCGGCCAATACCGGTATCTCAGGTTTTATCGATCCGCTCGGGCGGGTGCAGCGTCAGTCCGGTCTGTTCGTCGAATGGGCCGATTCGATGGAGGTTTCTTTGCTCGGCGCCGAGACTTTTTTTGTCCGGAGCGGGTATCGATTCGCACCGATTTGCGGGGCAGCGGCGGTCATGATTATTATAATATCGTTATTGCGAAGAAATGGCGGCAGGGATTGATAACTAATCGACCTTTGTCAATGAAATAGAAGAGGGCGATCGAGCGAGATCGATCGGAGAATCGAGATGGCACAAGAAAGCGGAGCAGCGTTATCGTTTCAGAAACTCAACGATATGAAGGGCCGGATGCTGGCCTTGAAGGAGCATCTTTGACTTAGCCACCAAGAAAGAGAAAGTTGAACGGCTTGAGCGGCAGACGCTGGCGCCGGATTTCTGGTCGGACGGGGAAGCGGCCCGCAAAATTCAGAAACAGCTTGGTCAGCTCCAGGACGTGATTAAAAGCTGGGAGGAATCCTGGTCGGAAATAGAAGAGGCGCACCTGCTGCTGGAGATGGCGGTTGAGGAGAGTGACCCCGAGGCCGAGGCCGAGGTGGCCGACAATCTCGTCGTTATCGAGAAAGAAATCGACCAGACCGAACTGGAATGCATGTTCAGCGGCGAACATGATTCCGCCAATGCGATGATCTCCATTCATGCCGGGGCGGGCGGCACCGAGGCCCAGGACTGGGTCGACATGCTGCTGCGCATGTACCTGCGCTGGGCTGAAGACAAAGGCTTCAAAACCAAGTTCCTCGATTATCTGGCCGGCGACGAAGCCGGGGTAAAGAGCGTCACCATTTTTGTTGAAGGACGACACGCCTACGGTTACCTGCGCTCAGAGGTGGGCATTCATCGGCTGGTGAGGATATCGCCGTTCGATGCCAGCGGCAGGCGGCACACCTCGTTTGCATCGGTGATGGTTATGCCGGAGCTCGATGATACCGTCGAGGTGGATATCAGCGAAAAGGATCTCAGGATTGACACCTACCGGGCCAGCGGCGCCGGTGGACAACACGTCAACAAAACCGATTCGGCCATCCGCATCACCCACCTGCCCAGCGGCATCGTCGTCCAGTGCCAGAATGAGCGTTCCCAGCATCGCAACAAGGACATGGCCATGAAAATGCTCTCCGCCCAGCTGTACGAGATCGAGCGCCAGCGCCAGGCCGAAGAGCAGCAGAGTCTGCACGGCGAGAAAAAGGAGATCGGCTGGGGCAGCCAGATCAGATCCTACGTACTGCAGCCCTATCGGATGATCAAGGATCACCGCACCGAGCACGAGATGGGCAATGTCGATGCGGTTCTGGACGGTGATATCGACGGGTTTATCAAAGCCTTTCTGCTGTGGAACAGATAATGGGCGACGCCAACTCCACCGATAATTCCGTGCAGCCCCTAAAACGGTGCGCCAAGTGCGGCGCCTGCACGCCTGTTTGCCCGGTTTTCAGGGCCAGCGGCAACGAGATCTACAGTGCCCGCGGCAAGCAGCACCTGGCCGAGGTGTTTGAGGATCAGCGGCCCGGGCCCGTGTTCGAGGATATCTATTCGAAATGTCTGCTCTGTGGCGCCTGTTCGCAGGTCTGTCCCCAGCATATCGACATAAGCGAAGAGGTGATCGAAGCACGTTCAGGCTTCTCCGGGCTCTATGGCGAGCACGGTTACCAGAAATATCTGGCCCGCAAGGCGCTGAGCCGGCCCGAGCTGCTCGGGGCCGCCCGGGTGCTCGGCAAAACGGCAGCGGATCTTCTGTTCAGGAGGCTGCCGCCGGCCAGCGGCCTGCGCTTAAGGCTCGCCCTTTTTGCTCAGACGCCAGCACCATTAGAGCTGTCGGTTTCCCCGCTCAACAGAGAAAAACGCACTGTTGTGGGCGGTGAAATTACTTATTTCCCGGGCTGTGCCGCCCAGTACCTCTATCCAGACATCATCGAAACGCTCAGTACCCTTCTGGAGCGCTGCGACTGCCAGCCGGTAATACCGGAAGGGTTCGGGTGCTGCGGGCTGGCCACGCGTGCCTCCGGGAAGAAGGGCGAAGCCCGGCAGATGGCTGAAAAAAACATCAAAGCGCTGGAGCTAAGCGAAGGACCTATCCTGGTATCATGCGCCTCCTGCTATGCGCATCTGGCTTCCTACGGTGATTTGCTGGCTGACGATCCGGCCTGGAAAACGAGGGCAAAGTTGATCAGCGAGCGGGTCATAGAGATCAGCGTCTTCGTGGAGGCGCTGCTCAGGGATGAAACGATCGCGGGTGATGAGCAAAGACAGGGACTCAAGGTGTTCTATCACGATCCCTGCCACCTGAGAAACGAGGCGGGTATCACCGAGGAACCCAGAAAAGTACTTACTTCACTGCCGGGCATCGAGCTGCTTGAGCTCCCGGATGGTCCCCAGTGCTGCGGCCAGGGCGGTCTTTTCCATGTGGGCGCTCCGGAGTTGTCGGTCGAAATAAGGGACAATCTGGCCGAAAAAATCATCGACCTGGAGCCGGACCTGATCACCACCAGTTGCTCAGGCTGTCTGATGCAGCTCAAAATCGCCATGGCCGCCATGGAGAAAACCATCCCGGTACTCCATTTCTCGGCCCTGGTGAACAGCCTGTGCTCAGGCCAATCCCTGCAGCAATGATGCACCTGAACCCCTTTTCGATGATTCCGCGCATAATTGTTGCTTCCTCGACCTTCTGAGCCTTTTGCTTGTAGAGATTTCATGGATATATTTTTTTTCTATATCACCTGGCTCGGGTCGATTATCCTGCTGTTGCCCGCCGGGGTGAGCGTGATTGCCCTGTTCAGAAAGACGCTCAATTTCGCAGATATGTTACTGATCATAGGCGGTCTGCTGGGAGCTTCATTAGTGGCGCATCTGCTGAACATACTATGTGCTCGACCCCGGCCGACGGTTGTTGCAGATATGATGGTGAACATGCCGCCAGATTTTTCCTTTCCCAGTGCCCACACGGCCCAGGCAGCAGAGCGCATAATTATTCCGGGAATTGGTGATATCTCCTTCTAATCAACTTCCATCCCAGGGCCGGCTCCAGCGCCTCTGGCACTGGTTTCGCGATGATTTTCTCGGTATTGTCCGGGAGATGCGCTGGAGCTATGTCCCGCCTCTGATGGTCTATCTGGCGGCCGGCATCTCAGGCTTCACCGGCATCATCGAGAGCTTCTACGTCAAAGAGGAATTGGGGCTCTCGGCTGAATTTCTGGCCGGTTTGGGATTCTGGGTGGGACTGCCATGG
>JARFQM010000319.1 GCA_029287755.1 Desulfofustis sp.
ACCCCTGAGAGCCTGGAAACCGAGCAGGAACCGGTTTACAAGGTTGAAACCACCATCAAGGCGGACTGGATGGTCTATGACGTCGTCCTGAACACCATAAAAGCGCGGGGCAATGTCTCCGTCGAGGCCGACGACCAAGCGATCTTCGCCGAGCAGGCCACGGTCAACCTGGAACAGGAAACCGGTACATTCAAGAAAGCGACCATTCTCGGCAGCGAGAAAGATCTTCACCTGGAAGCCGAGGTGATCGAAAAGATCGGTTTCAAAACCTATCACCTTGAAGACGGCTGGGTAATCACCTGTAAGATTCCGGAAGGCAAAAAGGCGCCCTGGAGTTTCGCTGCCAGTGACGCGGTGATCGAACAGGATGGGTATGCGAAACTCAAGCATGCCCGCTTTCGCATCAAGGATGTGCCGATATTCTATTCGCCCTATCTGGTTTTACCTGCCAAGAACAAGCGAGAGACGGGATTTCTGCTGCCCGAGTTGAGCGTGGGCGAATTCAGCGGTTTCGGCCTCAACCTGCCGTTCTTCTGGAATATCTCGGATTCCACGGACCTGACCATCTACACCCAGTATTTCGCCAATCGCGGCTACATGCCGGGCCTCGAATTCCGCTACATCATCGATCCCAACGACAAAGGCCTGGCGATGGCCAACTATCTCTCCGATGATCTCAGCGATCCTGCGGAAACCGACTATTACGAGGAGACAGGCTATACCCACGACAACAAGGATCGCTATTGGTTCCGCGCCAAGGCGGATCAGGATTTCGGCCCTTCCTGGACCTCCCGGCTCGATCTGGATATAGTCTCGGACCGTGACTACCTGAGAGAGTTCAACACCGGTCTCACCGGCTACAAAAACAGCAACGATCAGTTTCTGGACACCTTCGGCCGCAGTCTTGAAAACAAGACCGACGATCAGCGTACCAACCGTTTCGGTGTACAGCGGTCCTGGGGTTCCACCTCTCTGGAAGCCCGCCTGCTGGGCATCAACGATGTCCGTACAGATGCGGCTAAATTCGATGCGGACGGCAATGAAAATCCCTCCCCGCTCTGGAACCTGCCCGCCATCGACTACACCGGTACGCTGCCGTTCGAGAATCTATGGGACATGACCCTGCAGTGGAATACCGATTACGTCAATTTCTGGCGTGAAGAGGGAATCGGCGGGCATCGTTACGACATCTATCCGACCCTCAGCGCCCCGCTGCCGATCAGCCCTTATCTTGAATCGCGGGCCGAACTGGGCCTCCGCGACACCTACTATATTGTCCAGGAGTATGGTGAAGCGCAATGGGATGAAAGCGACTCTCAGAATCGGCTTCTCTTTGACGTAAAGGCCGAAATTGGTACCACCCTGATGCGCACCTTCGCCCTATCGGGGGAGAGCATGACCGGCTTGAGCCACCAGGTTCGTCCCTTCGTCGAGTACGACTATCTGCCCGATGTCGATCAGGATGACCTGCCCAGTTTCGACGGAGTGGACCGGATCGGGGAACAGAATCAGCTGTCCTACGGGATCGACAATTTCTTCACGGCCCTCTCCGGCGACAACACCGATCGAGAGTATGGCTGGTTTAAAATCACCCAGAACTACAGTTTTATCGATTCCCGCTCCGATGAGCCGTTCTCAGACATCAATCTGGATATCAAGTGGATCCCCATCAAGTTCCTCAATTTCCAGTACAGGACCGATTACGATGTCTACGATACCATCTTCGTCCTGCATGACTTTGACAGTTCCTTCAGATCCAGACGCGGCGATCTCTTCGGGCTTGAATATTACTTCAAAGACAACGGTGAACAAGACGATACCAACCAGATCAATGCTTACATAGAGGCAGCTCTATTCTCGAGCCTCAGGGCCAAGTTCAACATCGAACATTCGATTGCCAACGAGGAAACGAACGAAGCGAATATTTCGCTGCTCTATCGAGCCTTGTGCTGGTCGGTTGAACTGGGATCGCAATACACTCCTGAAGAAACCCAGTTCATGCTGATCTTCAGTCTCGCCAACCTTGGCAGCCCCTTTAAGTTCTACTATTAACATATGGCCCCCGTTTAGTTCAGCTGCTTCATGGTTGCTCGAGAAAAGACCGCCCAGCCCGCCCGTTACGACGTTTTCAACGGCGATGCCGACGGGATCTGCAGTCTGCATCAGCTGCGCCTGGCAGAACCGGTTCCGGATGCGGTTCTGGTGACCGGTGTGAAGCGTGACATCGCCCTTCTCAGGAGAATTGAAGAGGTGGGCAACAGCCTTGTCACCGTGCTGGACATCTCCATGCACGTCAACAATGCGTCCCTGCGGGAACTTCTAGACCGCAATAACGAAGTGGTCTACATCGACCACCATTACGCCGGCGACATACCTGATTCTCCTCTTTTAACTGCCTACATAGAGCCCCAACCCGACCGCTGCACCTCACTGATCGTCGATGCACTGCTCGATGGGAAATACCGACTTTGGGCCATCTGCGCCGCCTTTGGTGATAATCTGCATCCGGTGGCGGCCAGCGCCGCCTCTGAGCTGTCACTTTCTGCAGAGCAGACCGCCAAACTAAGAGAAATCGGAGAATTGCTTAATTACAACGGCTATGGGGCCCAGTTGGAAGATCTCTACTTCAGCCCCGACTATCTCTACAGCGCGGTCAGAAAATATCGCGATCCTTTTGACTTTTCAGAGGAATCCCATACTCTTAAAACACTGAAGACCGGCTATGAAAATGATATGAGCCTTGCTCTGGAGCAGAGCGTATTTGCCCGCAATGGCGACAACCGGGTCTATCGTTTCCCGGACAGTCCCTGGTCAAGGCGTGTATCGGGCGTATTTGCCAATCACAAAGCCAGGGAAAATCCGGCAGGTGCCCATGCCATGATTACCGAAAACGGCGACGGTTCACTGAGAATCAGCGTCCGGGCACCCATCAGAGATAAGCGCGGCGCCGACACCCTCTGCCTGTCATTTCCGAGCGGCGGCGGACGAGCTGCGGCGGCCGGCATCAATGCCCTACCCGAGGATATGCTGGGTGAGTTTATCGACCGTTTCAACGCAACTTATGAGTAGCGGCCCCATGTCGATTTCCCGGCACCGGGTGAGCCCGCTGACGCCTACAGCTGCTCTTCCCTGCTCCGCCCTCTGCCAGAGACTTCTCTCGCTGCTCTGCGCGGCTCTCATCCTTTTCTGTCTTGGTGCGCCGCTTGCAGTCGGTGCCGAAAAAACCAAGGCTGCCGATCTGGTAGAGGACGGTGAGGCTATCGATCTCACCAGTGACCGTTACGCGCTCCTTTTTGAAGAACTCCAGGCTGAACATAGGTTCAGCCGGAATGAACTTGACAGGTGGTTTACCGGCGTCCGTATCGACAAGAGGGTGCTCGAGCTGATGGATCACCAGTGGGAGGCGAAGCCTTACTACCAGTACCGCCCGTTGTTCGTGACCCGAAAAATCATTGCCAAAGGCAGGAAGATGCTGGTCAAGCATGAGGCTCTGCTCGACCGTATCGAGGACCGCTTCGGGGTGGAAAGAGAAGTGATCATCGCCATCTGGGGGATAGAATCACGCTTTGGCAGCCATCGCGGCAGTTTCAACGTATTCGAGACTCTCAACACCCTGTTTGATGCCTATCCGAGGCGCTCTTCCTTTTTTAGGGAGCAACTTGTCTACTTTCTCATTGTCTGCCGCGAGAACAATATGGATCCTCTGAAAATAAAAGGCTCCTATGCCGGTGCGTTCGGCCAGACCCAGTTCATTCCTTCGAGTTTCCACGAGTATGCGGTCAGTTTCGACGACGATGCAATTCGAGACGTGTTCAATTCCACTGAGGACGTACTCGCCTCCATCGCCAATTATTTGCGCCGCTTTGGCTGGACATTGAACACCCCTGTGTATGTGGATATCGGCCCAGAGCTGAAGACCCAGGAATTGATCAGCGCCAACCTCAAAGGCCGGAAAGGCACGGTGGACTACCGTGTGGTTTCCGCAGCCCAGGGTGTTGATTTGTCGGCTCCGCCTGAGAACAGGGAACTCACCATAGTCGGCCTGGAAATTGACCCGGCCCTGGGTGGCGGCTACCGGTATGTGGCCGGCTACCCCAATTTTCAGGCCATTACCGAGTGGAACCACTCCAACCGTTATGCCATGGCCGTCACCGAGCTGGCCGAGGCAATTAGAATCCCCTAACCCCATGGCCAGCGGATCTGCTTGCCTCGGTTACGGCTGTCTGGTTCCCCTGGTTCTCCTCCTGGTTCTGCTTACCAACCCCCTGCTTTCGAGTTGTGCTCATGTTGAATCCACCCTGGTGGAGATCGACCATGGTGGTTCGCCTTTTTTCATTGACGACGCCTCCCAGGATAGTCTCATCGATGCCATCGACCGTCACCTCACCTACCTGAGCCTTACTTCCAAAGCTGATCAGGCCGACCGGATCTCGGGTATTCCCCGGGATGAATATCACCGCTCACTGGCGACCTTCAAGCAGCTTCTCATCAGCAACCCCGATCCCATCAGGCTCAATCAGCTCATCAGATCTCATTTCCAGCTTTACCAGGCCGCAGGGCGCGATGGTAATCATGGCATGCTGGTTACTGGTTATTACGAGCCTGTTTTTCCAGGAAGCCTGGAACAAACACCCACCTATCGATATCCCCTCTATGGAGTTCCAGATGCACTTCTCACCTCCTATCAAGGAACGAAAAAGTCGGGTCGGCTTGATGAAAACGACCGATTTGTCCCGTTCTGGACTCGTCGCGAGATCGAAACCAGCAATCCGCTCAGTGGCAGTGAACTGGTCTGGCTCAAGGACAGGTTCGATGCCTACCTGCTGCATATTCAGGGCTCCGGCCGCATTCTTCTGCCCGACGGCACCACCCGGGCACTCCACTTTGGCGCTTCAAACGGTTTGACCTACCGCAGCCTCGGCAAATTGTTCGTTGATGAAAAGATCATGACCAGAGAGGAGGTCAGCATCGATGCCATCAGGGACTATTTCATTTCTCATCCAGACCAGATGGAACGCATGCTCCACCACAACCCCCGCTACACCTTCTTCAAGTGGGGAGACA
>JARFQM010000413.1 GCA_029287755.1 Desulfofustis sp.
CTTCTACTCCGCACGCCTGTTCGATGATTTTGATATGATCGAAAAAGAGAAGGAGAAAATCTTTGCCGAGCAGGGTATCAAGGGACGTGCCCAGTTGAAGGTCTTCCGCAAAGTTCAGGAGGACGCCCTTGAATACCTCACCATGAAAACCCGCCCGGTCGAGGAGCAGGACAGCGTACGCATGCAGGAGCTGGAGAACGATACCCTGACCCAGTTCATGATTATGGATTCTCTGGCCAATGTATTCTGCCCTGCCGGCAAGCTTTGGAACACCGGTCACGGCGCCACCATCCTGCGCGAAGCCGTCAGCCTGATGGGCGGCTACGGCATCACCGAGGACTGCCCCGGCTTCCTCGGCCAGAAGTGGATGGACGCCCAGCTTGAGGCCACCTACGAAGGCCCCGAGGCCGTCCAGCGCCGTCAATTGAGTATCACCATGACCAACGAACTGTTCCTGTTCCAGTTCCGTCAATGGATCAAGGAGCTGCGCCACATCGCCAGTACCCACCCTGACTCGGGTGCCTGTACCCTGGCGAGCGCAATGAACCTGTGGTTGTGGACCCTGGACTACCTGCAAAAGACTGATGACGCTGATGGCAAACCGCTCTGGCACGGCTCGCGTCACGGGGTGGTGTTCCCGTTTGCTGATGCCCTCTGCTGGCTGCTTGCCTCACGCTGCCAGATCCTCGATATGCTTGAGCTCGAACAACGCGGCCCGGAGAACCCAGTGGTCGCCGAAGGGCTCGAAGGTTACGTGAATTTCTTCAGTGACCTGTGTAATGTCCAGGCCGCCCGCGCGGCCGGTGAAGTCGGCCGGATCTGCGCTGAACTGGCTTATGGTTATCATCCTCACCCCCGATGGGCCGGCGAATGTGATGACAACTGCTACGACGGTGAATATCTTGATGCCCTCGATACGATCATGCCGGGTATCGCCAGTTATGGTCGTGGCTTTGGCGACACCATCGAGAAAGATGGTTCGCATCTCGATAAAGCCGGCCCCTGTGCCAAAAGCTGTCGTTCCGGTTTCGTCAAACTGCGCGCCCGGCTCGACGTCTGCATGACCGGCACACGACTCTCGAAAGACCGGGCGGCGGCAGCACTTTCCCAGGTGATGATCCCCGAAGCCCTTGACTATCCGCGCTAACGGGGAAGATGACATGAATATTGATCGCCAGACTATGGAAGTCGATATCGCCTGTGTCGGCTTCGGCCCGGCTACCGCCGGTTTCATGCACACCCTGAGCCAGGCAATGACCGCCGAGGATGGTTCTGTTCTGCTTGAGAGCAAGGTCATGCCCGGCATGCCATTGCAGGTTGTCTGTTACGAACGTGCTGACGACATCGGCTTTGGTGTTTCAGGGGTGGTTACCCGCGGCAAAGCGCTGCGGGAAAGTTTCCCAGACCTCGACCCGACGCAGATGCCGATGGCTGCGTCCGTCAGTGACGAGCAGGTCCTTTATCTCAAAGACCCACTTGGCAAAAGCCGCCGCAGCTCAGGCGTGCGCATGCTTGATCGCCTGTTCGGGCTGCTCGGCACCTCTGATCATGCGGTCAAGCTGCCCTACATTCCACCTTTCCTTTGCAAGAAAAACGGCCTGGTGCTTTCCATCGGCCAGTTCTCCCAGTGGATCGGCAGCCAGCTGATGGGCTCGGGGCTGGTCCAGGTGTGGCCCGGCATGCCGGTCTCCGAACCATTGCTCGAAGAGGATCGGGTGGTTGGTATCCGCCTGGTTGACCAGGGTGTGGAGACGGATGGCACTGCAGGGCCTGGCTATATGCCGGGAATGGACATCCGTGCGCACCTCACCGTGGTCGGTGATGGTCCGGTCGGCCCGGTCGGGCAGAAACTCGACGAGCATTTCGGCCTCCCCGACGGCAACCACCAGGACGAGTGGGCCGGCGGCATGAAGTTCGTCGTCGAGCTGCCCGAGGATTGCACCCTGCAACCCGGTTTCGTATTGCATACCCTCGGCTATCCCGAGCCGGAGATTTTTGGTTTCCTTTATGTTTATCCCGATCGTGTCGCTGCGCTCGGTATCTTCGTTCCTTCCTGGCTCGACAGTCCGGTGCGTTCCAGCTATCGACTGCTGCAGTACTGGATGCAACATCCCGCAATCTGGAAACATCTCAAGGGCGGCACCCTGCGCTCCTGGGGCGCCAAGTCTTTGCAGGAATCCGGGCAGCGTGGTGAACCGGTGTTGGCCGGTGACGGTTTTGCCCGCATCGGCGAGGGCTCGGGTAGCACCAACGTACTCACCGGTTCCGGTCTTGACGAGGCCTGGGCTACCGGCGTGCAATTGGCCGAAGGGGTCATCGAGCTGGCCAAAGCTGGCGAACCGTTCAGTCGTGCCAACCTGGAGCGCACCTACCTTGCACGACGCCGTAGCAGCTGGGTGGAAGCTGATGCGAGGATTGCCAAGCAATCCCGCGATGGTTTCACTCGCGGCATGATCCCCGGTTTGCTGGGCATGGCTCTTTCCGGTCTGAGCGGCGGTCGTTTCAACGTCGGTGGTGTTTTTCGCCGACCATGGGAGCGCATTCCTGTTCTCAAGGATTATTTCCGTGACCAGATCTCCGAGCAAGAGATCGACAGTATCGTCGAAGGTTGCCGTCAACATGGCAAACCGCTCTTCGAGCCGTTGATGGACAAACTTGGCTGGCCGCCGATTGAATATGATGGACAGCTGCTGATCTCCCACCAGGATGCTCTGCTGATCGGTGGCAAGGTTCAGGCGGCCCAAGGCTTTGCCGACCACGTCCGGTTTGTTGATCCGGACGCATGCAACAATTGTGAAAGCCAGATCTGCGTGGCGATGTGTTCCGGCCAGGCGATCACCGCCTCCGAAGGGGGCGGCATGCCAGAATTCGATCGTGAGAAATGCATCCACTGTGGCATTTGTATGTGGAACTGCACGACTGGTCGGCCTGGTGATTCACTGCGAAGCAACGTCAGCTTTGAGGCCGGTTCAGGTGGCCTGCATTCTGCTGAGAACTAATCAAATCAAGCAAGTTACCAAGCATACTATAAGAGGAGTGGAACTGATGAGTGGAGGATTTCATATCGTGGTCTGCGGCAGTCTGGTCCCTGACCCGTTGCAGACGCTGGAACCGATCGACGGCCCGAACGGGCCAGCTTTGAAAAATGAAATGATGCTGCCTGCGGTGCTTGACCCCTGGGCGGGACACGCCCTGTTCGAGGCCGCCGAACTTGCCAAGAATGTCCCTGGCAGCAAGGTCTGGCTGGTCAGCCTCGGTCCGAAAGCCAAGCTGCAGCAGCTGATGATGTCGATCGCGCAGAAAGTTTCTTTCGAGCTGGTCGCTATCGATGGCTCGGCTGGCGGCTTCACCGACCCCTTTGATGTCGCTGCAACCCTGGCTGATGCGATTGGCAAGATCGACGGCTTGGATCGCTCCCGGCTGTTGCTGTTCGGTGGCTGCGCGTCGGCCTCTCGTGATTCTGGAGTGACCATGCAGATGGTTGCCGAGCGGCTTGATATCGTCGACCAGTTCCTGGCCGTCGACAAGCTCACCGTGAGCAGTGACGGCTGCATGGAAATCCTTGAACGGATCGAAGCCGGACGCTACCAGGTCTCCAGCTGTGACGGCGCACCTGCGATGCTCGGCTGGGCCACCGGCAGTCTCCCTGAACCACCCAATAACCCCCAGGTGGGCATGATGAATATGCGCACGGTTATGCCTGCTTTGCAGAAAGCCCAGGCTGCCCAGGTTGGTGTCGGTGGTTTGAGTTACGCCGCAGTTGAACTGCCCAAGCAACGCAGGGAGACGCGCGT
>JARFQM010000383.1 GCA_029287755.1 Desulfofustis sp.
TTTTGCGAGGTCTCCAATAATAAAATTACCTTTCTGGTGGAGAGTGCGGAGTTTGGTCACCAGATCGATGTTGATCGTGCGATGCAAGCTAAGGAAAGGGCTGAGAAGCGGTTGGCCCAGGCCGCGGCGCACGATGATTCAATCAATGTAGTGCGGGCCGAAGCTGCGTTGCAACGAGCTCTTGTTCGGCTGTAGGCTGCCGATTTCAAATAGCAGTAGCGCCAAAGAGCTGAAGTAAAAGGCCGTCTCCTCTGGGAGACGGCCTTTTTTTTCAGAGCGACACAAGTCCACTCCGCCCCATCATGCTGCCTCGCTCGGGCCTTGCCTGAAAGGGCGTAATGAACTTCTGAGCCTAGGTAAAAGTATCTCGGTAATTTAGTGCAAAGTGAGTTTTACCTCATTGAACAGAGGCGACATTGGCATTGGCATACTGGCTGATACCGTCGGAGATCTGGCCGGCCAGTTTGACGATGAACTGCTCATCGCCCAGCAATTTTGCGTCATCGGGATTGCTGATAAAGGCGATTTCAATGAGGATGGCCGGCATTTCAGCACCGATGAGCACATAGAAGGGGGCCTGCTTTACCCCCATGTCCTTGAGCGCGAAATGGCTCTCGGAGAAGCCGCTGTCGATCGATTTATGGACCCGTTCCGCCAGCCTCGACGATTCGTTGATCTTCGAATTTCTCATGATATCCGAAAGGATATCCTGAAGATCGCTCAACTGGTGCGTAGTGGTGGCGTTTTCCCTGGCCGCCACGCGCATCGCTTCAGCGTTGGTGGTGAGGTTGAGGAAATAGGTCTCGAATCCCCTTATATCCGGGGAAGGATGGGCGTTAATGTGCAGGGAGACGAACAGATCGGCAGAGTTGGTATTGGCAATGGCAGTGCGCTCTTCGAGCGGCATGAAAGAGTCGTCTGTCCTGGTGAGGATGACCGTGGCCCCAAGTTTTTCGCGCAGATGAGCGGCCAGGCTCTTGCCCACCTTGAGGACGATGTCCTTCTCCTTCATGCCAAAGGCTATGGCGCCGGGATCCTTGCCACCATGTCCGGGATCGATGACTATGGTGCCGATACCAAGGCCAAGCTGCTGAGCGAGCGAGAGCTGCTGCCCGGCTATATCGCCGGCGGTCGATGATGGTCCGATTACAGGCGGGGCGGGGCGTTTGCGTTCTTCTCTGAGGACGACGACGGTATCCGGATCGGCGGCCAGCCGATCGGTTTCCGGGGTCGAGAGAGGGGCCGGGAGGCTGGTCGCCACCATTTCGGGACGGGTTGCTTGTGGTTGCTCGACCTGGGGTTGGGCGCTCTGGGTCGGTTCGGTTGCGGTCGCAGCTGACTGCTGCTCGACCGGAATAGTCTTTGCTGCTCCTTCCTGGGCAATTATGGGCCGGGGCTGTTGCGGCGGTAGAGGCGGTGCCGGGGGTGGAGAAAGCGGCGCCACTGTTACCATGGGCAGACCCTTCTTTTTGCCCCGCACGTCTATTACCACCCGGAAGGGGTCGGGCAGGGAAAAAATCTTGTAATCGGAAATCGATTCGATATCGAGTACGACTCGGACCGTATCGGGGCTGAACTGTCCGGTTCGCACCCGCTTCAGAAGACCGTCCTCAATGGGAATCGGTGACCGATAGCGGGGTTCGATATAGCTGTTCTGGAAATCGATATAGAGCCGCCGGGGACGGTTCCCCACCTTTTCCAGCAGTTCTTCCCGATAGGCCGTGGGGCCGGATGTCTGGACGACTACCCGGGTATAGTCTTTGGATGACCAATATTTGGCCGGCATCACGTTGGTCAGCTTGGCCAGTGGGGTGGTACCGAGCATTTCCTCGGGCAGCGGGATATCGAAATCCTTTGACAGCAGTTTCAGTCTCGTCTCAGCGGGAGTGCGCATATCGCCGTCGGGATAATCCAGGATAATTTTGGCGAAGGCCTCCGCCGCCCGTTTGGGATCGTTTACGTCTTCGAAAAGGATGGAGCCGACCGCATAGAGGGCGTCGTCGGCGAGTCGGTTGCCTGGAAACAGGGTGTTGACATCACGGTAATAGGAGATGGCCTCACCCAGATCGATACCCTGGCCGAATTTCTTGAATACGTCGTAATAGAGGCGGCCGAGCATGAAAAGACAGGCCGGGGCCAATTCAGACTTGGGTTCGGCCAGATAGATGCGCCTGAAATTGCCGGCGCCTTTTATCCAGTTTTCCCGCTCCGTGCCCAGCTTGGAGGAGGTGTTGAGCTGGTTGTAAAAAAACTTGGCCTTCTGATAGTGCGCCTGGAGATCCGATTTGTTGGTGTAGTCATCGGCTGGGCTGGTGGCCAAGGCAGGCTGCCCCCCGACAGCGAGCAGCAGGAGCAGCAGAAACATCCGTATGGCACCAAGAGATCTGTTCACTTCCTCAATCAAGACAACCTGAATAGCTAGAGTGAAAACGGGAAATCATAATATTTCCTACAGATTACCCCAAATCAGACTTTATATAAACGGTCTGAAGAAAAATTACAACTTAAGGATTGAGGGTTATTTCTTCTCGAGGAGCCCTTTCAGTTGGTAGAGTTGGTCCAGCGCCTGGCGCGGGGTCATGTTGTCGAGGTCGATGGTGCGCAGCTTTTCGGTCAGCGGATGTCCCGGGGACGTGAACAGCTGAAGCTGGCTGGGGTGCTTTTTTCTGCCGGCCGCAGGGCGCGTGCTGCCGGTGACGGCCCGGTGATCGAAATCGGCCTGGTCGATGCGCTTCAGTATCTCCTGGGCCCGGGAGACGACCTCGTCCGGTACCCCGGCCAGGGCGGCGACCTGGATACCATAGCTGCGGCTGGTGCCGCCTTTAATTAATTTATAGAGAAAAATGATCGTCTCGTTCCACTCCTTGACGGCGACCGAGTAATTCTGCACCCGCTCGTGGGTTCTGGCCAACTCGGTGAGCTCGTGGTAGTGGGTGGCGAAAAGGGTTTTTACTCCCTTGTCGTCTTTGTCCACCAGGGCTTCGGCCACCGCCCAGGCGATCGACAGGCCGTCATAGGTGGAGGTGCCCCGGCCTATCTCATCGAGAATAACAAGGCTTTTCGGCGTGGCGTTATTGAGGATATTGGCGGTTTCATTCATCTCCACCATGAAGGTCGATTGGCCCCGGCGCAGGTCGTCCATGGCGCCGACCCGGGTGAAAATTCTATCAACCACGCTGATCACTGACCTCTCCGCCGGTACGAAGCTGCCCATCTGGGCCATCAGAACGATGAGCGCCGTCTGTCTGAGGATGGTCGATTTGCCCGCCATATTCGGCCCGGTAATGACCAGTACCTGATTGCGGCTCTGGTCCATACTGATATCGTTGGGAACGAATTTTCCGGCGGCCATGGAGCGCTCAATCACCGGATGTCTGCCGTCGTAAATCTGAAGTGTCCCGTCATTGGTCAATTCCGGCCGATTGTAGTGAAATTGCCGGGCGATTTCTGCCAGGTTGGTGAAGACGTCGATACGGGCCAGAAACTGGGCCGTCTGCAGGAGCCGGGAGCTGTTTTGGGCCACAGTCGTTCTGATCTCTATAAAGAGTTGATACTCCAGTTCGAGCCGGCGTTCCTGGGCCGTCAGGACCCGACTTTCGAATTCCTTGAGTTCCGGGGTGATAAAGCGCTCGGCGTTGACCAGGGTCTGTTTCCGCAGGTAGTGCTCGGGCACTTTGTCAAGGTGGGCGTTACTGACTTCGATGTAATAGCCGAACACCTTATTGTACCCGATTTTGAGCTTGGCTATACCGGTCTTCTCGCGTTCTTCATTTTCCAGCCCGAGAATGAGTGCTTTGCCATCGCGCAGCAGGTGGATGAGCTCATCGAGTTCCTCGCTGTACCCTTCTCTGATCAGGTTGCCGTCGCGAAGCGTGACTGGAGGGTCATCGCTGATCGAGTTGTGCAGCAGCTCGGCCAGTTCGGAAAGATCGTCGAACTCGGCGCCGATCTGCTTGAGGCCTGCTGCCGTGCACTCCTTCAGAAGGAGGTGGATATCCGGCAGGATCGCCAGCGACTGCCTCAGGGCGACCGCATCGCGGCCATTGCCCTGACCGAGCACCATCCTCGAGTTCAACCGTTCGAGATCATAGATGGCTTCGAGGTACTCTCTGAACTGCTTCCTGATTGCCGGGTTGCTATGGAAGAAGCTGACGCATTCCTGCCTTTCCAGGATGGTACCGATATCCTGCAGAGGCTGGAGAAGATAGTTCTGCAGCAGACGTCCGCCCATGGGCGTTCTGGTTTTATCCAGCACAGACAGCAGAGAGCCTTCACGTTTATTGCCTACGATAGTCCTGGACAACTCGAGGTTTCGCCGGGAAGCGTCGTCGACGAGCAGCACCGAGTCGCGGGCAAGCGGGACCAGCTTTTCCACGTGGCTGATGTCACTCTTCTGCGTTTCCCTAGCATAATCGAGCAGTACCCCGGCGGCCACGATCCCCTGATCCATAGCTCCGCAGCCAAACCCGTCGAGGTTGATCACCTTGAAGTGTTCGGCGAGCTGGTGGCGGGCCTCCTTGAAATGGAACAGCTCCCCGGGGCGCCGGGTAATGCATATTTCAGGCAGATGCAGGGTGGCGGCCTCGAGCAGCTCCTGAACTTCGACCAGCTGGGCTTCGTTGATCAGCAGTTCGGCGGGCCTGATGCGGGTCAGATGATCGATGATCTGCTCGGGCACCGCCGCCCCGTCACTGACCTCGCCAACCAGGAACTCCCCGGTACTCAAATCGAGAAAGCTGAACCCCCATTGCCGCGCCGCGTCCGTCGCCGCTCGACTCAGGGCGCCGACGTAGCGATTTTCATTGTCCTCGAGAAGCTGGTCGTCGGTAGTAACCCCGGGGGTGACCACCCTGATCACCTCACGCCTTACAATACCCTTGGCTTGGGAGGGATCTTCGGTCTGTTCGCAGATAGCCACCCGTTTGCCGGCCTTGACCAGTTTGGCCAGGTAGTTCTGGGCCGCGTGGTAGGGGACGCCGCACATGGGTATTCTGGCTTTGTCCGCCTTGTTGTTGCGGGAGGTCAGGGTGATGCCCAGAATCTTCGAGGCGACTTCGGCATCCTCGAAAAACATCTCGTAAAAATCACCCATCCGGTAGAAGAGAATCTCGTTGGGATAATCTTCCTTTATCTCCAGGTACTGCCTGAGCATGGGCGTCATTTTGGGAGGGGCGGTCATTGCTGATGGGCGCTAGCTGTGGTTCACGCGGTAAAGGCGCTGAAAATGCGGCAGCAGTCTGTCATACGTTGTTTCCAGGTGCTCAGGAATGGTGCGGATCTCGGCCAGCACTGTCATAAAATTGTGATCGTCCTGCCAGCGCGGCACTATGTGGTAATGCAGGTGGTCATCGATTCCAGCCCCGGCAACCCGCCCTAAATTCAAGCCGATATTGAAGCCGTCGGGGGCGAGTTCCTCTCTCAAAATCTGGGTTGCCTGTTGGACCAGATCATTCACCTCGTGCAGTTCCTTCGGTTCGAGATCGGTAACGCAGGCCGCATGGCGTACCGGGGCGACAAGGAGATGCCCGTTGGTGTAAGGGAAGCGATTGAGCAGGCAGAGCCGCCCGGAATCCCGGTAAAGGACCAGCAGCTTCCTGGAGTGGGGCTGATCTCCCTCGGGTTCGAACAGACAATGGGAAGGATGGGGCGCAGTGCCGAGCACATGCTCCATTCTCCATGGAGTCCATAAGGATTTCATTGTATTACTCAGGCGGCAGCCTGTGAATGGCTGCCGACAGACCGTTTTCATCAATGGTCAGAATAGCATAGGTTCCCGATCTGCCATATCTGCCCGAGCCCCGGAAGGTGCCCGGGTTTACCAATAACACCGGGCCGAATTTCTGGATGAGCGGACGGTGGGTGTGACCAAAGATTATACAGTCTGCCTCGGCAAAGCGGGAGATGAGTTCCGTCTCCCTATCATAACCGATCCCATCACCGTGGTATAGCCCGAATCGATACCCCTCGATGGTAAACTCCAGGGATTCCGGCAGCAAAGATCGTGTTTTAAAGCCGCACATATTGCCGTGTACCGCATACACCTTGCGATTGCCGAAAACATCCAGGATTGCCCTGCTGGTCAGATTGCCGGCATGAATAACCGCCGTGCAGTCCGAAAAGGCATAATCAGCGTGCCTGGCAAAGGTTGAATCAAGCCTCGAGAGGTGGGTATCTGAGAGTACGCCGACCGTTGTGTATCGGTTTGTTGTCATGGCCTATATATAAGAAGTATACCCTTGGGCGGCAATATCCAATCGGGCCCGGAGACGATCTTTCAGGAGGAATTCGATTTCCAGGTGGGGCGAAAATGGGCCTCGGCCCCTCCTGCTTGACGAGCCCCGCTCCGGCAATAAAGATAATCGCACACCTCGGCACCACCGAGCCTCCCGCAGCCTTAGTTTCTATGGGTGCTGAGAGGGTAGAATCTGTTGGCAAACCTGGCCTCGGGCAGGTATAGTTGCAGCGTAAACAGTACATTTCAGCTTACTGCGTAAGACGAACAACGTTTTTTGACGTACAGATTTCTTATGGAGATACCTCATGTTCAGTGCATCAGACCTGCGTAAAGGATTGAAAATTTTAATAGATAACCAACCCCATATCATCGTCGATTTCGAGTTCTCCAAACCAGGCAAAGGCCAGGCGCTGTATCGCTGCAAGCTGAAAAACATGATCACCGGCTCGCAGTTTTCCAACACCTACCGCTCCAACGTTAAGTTCGAAAAACCGGACCTGGAGGAGCGCAACATGCAGTATCTTTATCACCAGGACGACGAGTATCATTTCATGGATACGGAAAATTACGAACAGCTTTTCCTGACCGGCGAGCAGATGGGCGACAACGTCAACTACCTGGTTGACAACATGGAAGTCCAGGTGTTGTTTTTCGATTCACGTCCCATAGACATCAGCCTGCCGATCTTTGTCGACCTCACCGTCACCCAGGCCGACCCGTGGGCAAGGGGGGATACCTCCGGCACCGACACCAAACCGGTCACCGTTGAAACCGGCTACCAACTGCAGGTTCCTCCCTTCATAGGGGAGGGCGACAAGATCCAGATCGATACCCGCTCCGGTGAATATGTAACCAGAGTCAAAGAGTAGCGATGCTCGATATTCACGGGTTGCAGCTCCGCGCAGCCCTTTTTCGCCTGGTCCGCAGTTTCTTCCACCAGCAGGGTTTTCTCGAGGTGGACACGCCCATCCGGCAGCCACTGCTGTTGCCCGAAGCCAATCTCGTACCCATTGGCTCAAGTGGATGGTTTCTGCAGACTTCTCCGGAGCAGTGCATGAAGCGAATACTGGCCCGGGAAGGCCACAATATTTTCCAGATCTGTTCGTGCTTCAGAGCTGAAGAGCGCGGGGCCAGGCACCTGGAAGAATTTACC
Organism: Desulfofustis sp.; assembly: GCA_029287755.1. The sequence goes on from JARFQM010000383.1 coordinate 7,389, forward strand.
ATGCTCGAGTGGTATCGAATCGAAGCCGACTACTCCGCTCTGATGGACGACTGCCGGTCCCTGGTAAACTATCTGATCGAATCTCTCATGCAGCAGAATCGTTTTCGGGACATGGTGGCCAGGTCCTGGTTCGGGACCAATCCCGTCGACGCTGAATGGGAACGTCTTACCGTTGCCGACGCCTTTGCCAGGTGGGCAACCATGCCGCTTGACAAGGCACTCGCCTCTGAGCATTTCGACGAAATAATCGCGCTCGATATTGAGCCGTACCTGGGGGGGCAGTCTCCCACGTTTCTCTGCGACTATCCTGCACGCTGCGCCTCTCTGGCCCGGTTGAAAAAAGATGATGCCAAGCTGGCCGAACGTTTTGAACTCTATATTGACGGGATGGAATTGGCCAACGGATTCAGTGAATTGACTGATAGTAGTGAACAGCGGATTCGTTTCGCGGAGGAATTGGATCGTATTGAACAGCGTGACGGAACACGACCGCCCATGCCGGAGAAATTTCTCGCCGATCTTGAGCGGCTCGACCGGGCGGCGGGGATTGCCTTCGGCCTGGACCGGCTGCTCATGCTGCTGATGTCGGCCACCTCGATCGCTGAAGTGGTCAGCTTTTCAGTGGATGATTTGGGATAGACGCAGATCGCTCGGATCAATGACAGGCGCTTCGCTAGGGGCATCCCGCACACTGCTTGCCGCCCTGGCGGGAAAACAAGCCCTTTTTAGGGACTGGCGCTGGCCGATGATTCTAAAAGTGGATGGTTACCGCCATTTCGTCAGATCAGTTGCTGATAATTCAGTGGAATTTTGCTACTATGCAGCCTTTTAATCGGGATACTCTTTGCCCTGAGGTTGGTCGCCTGCAGCGGTGACCCCCCGGTTAAGATGTTGAAAAAAAGAATCAGCGAGGCCGTTGGCAGAGGAGTGATGCGATGATTGAGAGTGTCTACAGCGTGAGTGATGACCTTGATCCCCTCGCCGGAGTGCGCAGCGTGGTGGCCGATTGCAGAGAACAGCTGGGCGGCAGGTGTCCCTCGGCGGGCCTATTCTTCACCTCCTGCATGGAGGCTGACTATGAGCAGATGCTGGCGGAGATTCACGGGGCCTTTCCCGACATCGAATTGATCGGCTGCACCACCGATGGCGAGATCACCCCGGAGCGCGGCTTTACCGAAGATTCTTCGGCCCTGCTCCTGCTGGTTTCTGAAGATATCGGCTTTGCCGCCGCTGTGGCTGAGAATATTTCAGGCAAGGCGAAGGAGGCAACCGCCCGGGCCTATCAGCAGGCTAAATCGAGATTGGGCCAGGAGCCCGCCATGGCACTGGTGTTGCCGGACGGCATGTCGACCATGTTTATACCGATAGATGCGATTCTGAGGTCGGAAATGGGTGATGGTTTACCCATATTTGGCGGCTCTGCGGGAGATGGCTTCCAAATTGTCAAGACGTATCAATTTCTTGGCAATGAAGTTTTTTCAGATGCAATGGTGATTTTGTTGCTGAGCGGAGAACTGCAAATCGGCCTTAATGTGGCCACGGGCCCCATTCCCTATGGCGAATACTATTCTGTTGAAAAGGTGGAAGAGAATATCATCCATAGCATTGATGGTGTGACGGCACTTGAGTTTTACGAACGTTTTTTCGGTGAATATATCGAAGACCGTGAATTGTCGTTCTTCCCCCTGGCTGTATATACCGGCGAAAGTGGCGATTTTGTTCTGAGGGACCCCGTGGAAGTTGATCGAAAGTCTGGCAGTATCTCTTTTGTCGGTCGCATTGAAGAGCCCTGTAGAGTCAGGATCACTCAGGTCACCCGGGACGACACCTTACGATCGGGCCATAGCGGGTCCAGGCAGATTTTGTCAATATTTGAAGAGGCAGCGCCCGATTTGATACTGCTTTTTTCCTGTACATCACGCCGTCATGTACTTGGCTCCCGTACCGATGAAGAATTTGAGGTGTTAAAACGAGATGGTCGGCAGGTACCTTTTTTCGGATTCTACTGCTATGGCGAAATCGGCCCGTTTGCCAATGGGGAATCGGTTCACTTTCACAGTGATACCTGCATATCGCTGGCCTTAAAATGCAGCTCTAATGGCTGATGAGCGAAGAACAAAAACTAATCCAGCAGCTTGAAAAAGCAGAGCTGGAAATCAGCTACCTGAAACGCAGAATCTCCCGCATGGAAAAGCGGCTGCTGCGCCAGGAAAAGCTCGATGACATGAACCGCCACCAGACCAGGTGGGCCATGCAGCAGCTGGAGCAGGCTCGGATGCTGGCGGAGCAGGCCAGCAAGGCGAAGACCGATTTTCTGGCCAACATGAGTCATGAAATCAGAACGCCGCTCAACATCGTGCTCGGCATGGGGGAACTGCTGGCCGGCACCCACCTCGAAGAGAGTCAGAAGCAATACCTGCAGAGTCTGCGTCTCTCCGGTGAGCACCTGCTCAAACTTATCAACGATATCCTCGAGTTTTCCAGAATTGAGTCGGGTACCATCGAACTCATCACGTCACCATTTGATCTGAAGGAGCTGCTTGTCGGGGTCGAGGCCATGGCCACCCATCTGGCCCAGGAGAAGGCAATCGGATTCTTTCTCGACTATGATACGTCAGTGGACAGCACTCGCTTGGGAGATTCCCGAAAGATCAGGCAGATCTTGATCAATCTGGTGGGCAACGCGGTAAAGTACACCGACAGCGGCAGGGTCGGATTGTCCGTGAAAAGGCTTGCAGAGGACGACGCAGAAAAAATTTCGTTCATTGTAACAGATACCGGAGTCGGTATCCCAGACAACATGCAACCATTGATCTTTACACGATTCACCCAGATCGAACAGGGAAGCGTGCAACACAAAGGCGGTGTAGGGCTCGGCCTGGCTATCAGCAAACGGCTGGCGCTGGCCATGGGGGGGCAGATACACATCGACAGCGAGGTGAACAGGGGCAGCACCTTCACCCTTGAACTCAGCCTTCCCCTCGCCGAGAAGGCGCCATACACCTCCGAGGGCGGCGGAGAAACAGGTACCGCTGATCAGGTTCTGCCCCCGCTCAAACTGCTGGTGGTTGACGACATTTATCTCAATTTCGAGGTGATCAAAAATTACCTCAAGGGCATGCCCGTTGCTGTCAGCTATGCCGAGCACGGCCGCCAGGCGCAGAAGGCGTTTCTCGATCACAGCCCCGATATTGTCCTTATGGATCTGCGTATGCCGGTGATGGACGGGATTGAGGCAACAGCGCATATCCGCAGACTGGAGACCAGACTGGAAACGGTGCCGACGCCGATAATCGCCATGACGGCGCACGCCTTCGTGGAACAGGAAAACACTTACCTGGAGAAGGGTTTCGATGAAGTCCTTATCAAACCGTTTTCACAACAAGATGTGGTGCGTATCCTGAAACGCTATGGGCCGACGCAAGTAGTCGAAATCGGGCAGGCCAAGGCAGCCCAGACGCCTGAGAAGTCCTCTGAGACAGCCTCTGAAGCCTTAGCCGCACTGGTTCCCAAAGTTCTCGACTCCATTAACAAGGAGATCAGGGTAATCAAAGAGGCGCTCTACGAGAATGACCGTGACAAAGTGATACAGGCCAGTCACGCAGTCAAGGGGCTGGCAGGTTTTTACGGGTTCGACCGCCTTTCCGGTCTGCTGGAGCACCTCGACGACAGCGTGCGACAGCGTGAGTTCCGAACGGCCTATGCACTGGCCGAAGCGCTTGGCAGCCACGTAAACGAGCTGCGCCGCGGCAGGCCAAGACAGAACGACGATCTGGCCAACTAACCGTGCGGGCCACGCTTTCTTTTTCTTTTCGCTTGCCCAGCAGCCGGTTGTTTACCGGCGGAGAACCGTTTCTCCGAAAAAGCACGCTCTATGATCCGGCGCTGCCGCCTTCGTTCTGCTTTGTTTTTGGCAACCGCAATAGTGCTGTCGCGGTCACGGTGCCGGCCGCTCACATACATGGCCGTCGATAAGGTGCCGGGCGTCGGGGTGAAATCCTGGAATTGCCGAACGGTGAGCCCCAGGCGCTTCATCTTTTTCACCATGCTGCGGGTATGTTCCTCGGTGCAGCCCGGATGAGCGCTGATGATGTAGGGGGTGAGGCCCGCCTTTTTCCCGAGCCTTGTGGTTATCGTTCTGAAAAGTTCGACAAAGCCGATCAGCCGGTCATGCCCCTCTTTGTGCATCAGGGCCAGAATGTCTGCTTCGGTGTGCTCGGGGGCAATTTTCAGATTGCCCGGGGTGTGGTCCCTGATCAGTTTTTCAAGCAGCTTCGGTGTGTGCTGCAGCAGTTCGAGACGCAGACCTGAGGATATAAACAGATGGTTGACGCGGTCCAGGGCGGCGACCTTGGTGAGCAGCTCGAGAAACAGGTGCTCGTTGAAGACAAGGTTCTTGCAGATCTCGGGATAAAGGCAGTCATGCTGCGGACAGGAGCCGATGGCGCAGCGGGTGCCGAAGAGATTGGCGGTGGGACCGCCAAGATCGGTGATGGTGCCGTCAAATCCGGAGCTGGAGGCAAGCGTCTTGACCTCGGCGACGACTGAGTCGATGGAGCGGCTGGTTATCCGGGGTCCCTGGTGCCTGGTGATGGCACAGAACGAGCAGTTTCCGTAACAGCCGCGAACTATGGTCACCGAGTTCCTGATCATCTTGTAGGCCGGCACATCCGGTGTTGACGGATGCGGCCGACGGCTGAAACCAAGTTGGTAGAGTTGATCCATTTCCGGCGGGTCCAGCACTTTGGCCGGGGGGTACTGGACAATCCACGAGGCTTGCTGTTGCTGCACCAGCAGCCGATCGGCGCGGGAGCGGGCCAACCGGTCGATGATCCGTTCAGCCTTCATGAATTGGCTGAGATCAGACTGGATCTCGTCCCAGCCGGGCAGTATCACCATTTTCTGTTGTCTTTCCAGGCAATCCTCTGTGAAGCCGGCCATCTGCGCTGCATTCATTCGTATGCAGGTGCCACCAATCCCCTTCAGGGGCTGGTTCCTATCCAGCAGTTTTGCCGCTTCAACCACTGCTCGTTCGGCCATGCCGTAAATAAGCAAAGTTCCTTTGGCGTCGCTCAGGTGAGATCCCCTGAGGCGGTTCTGCTGGTAATCAAAGTGGACGAAGCGACGCAGGGAAGATTCTATGCCGCCTAAAATAATCGGTGTCTGGGGAAACGCTCTCTTCGCCAGGTTGGCATAGATCAGGACGGCACGGTCCGGGCGGTAGCGGTTGGTTTTATCCCGGACGTCCGAGCGCCAGGGCGATCCCCCGGGGGAATAGGCATCAAAATCGCGTACTTTACCGGCGGCACTGTAGTTGGCTACTATCGAATCAAGATTGCCGCCGCTGATCCCAAAAAAGAGCCGGGGCCTGCCGAAACGACGAAAATCGTCCTCGCTGTCATAACGGGGTTGCGGGAGAATGCCCACCCGATACCCTTGTGCTTCAAGCAGGCGGCCGATCAGGGCGATACCGAAAGAGGGGTGATCCACATAGGCATCGCCGCTGACCAGCACAATATCGATTTCTTCCCAGCCCCGGGTCCTGCATTCCTCGGGCGTGGTTGGCAAAGGTTGTACACTCTTATTTGGCATCGATGGTGGTGTATATCCAGTAGTAAAGGTTAAGGGTTTCATTAGTACCGCAGATAGCTGAGCGCTGCCAGCACCTTTTCTTAATAGCGAAATGGGTCCACCCCATCCCCTCCTGCTTCGCTGCCTGCTGTGGCTCTGGGCACCGCAGCGCCATATCTTTCCCGCCGACTCCTCAAAACCATCGAAATCATAAAAAATTAAGAAAGATTATTGTCATATCTCATCTGTCATGTAGAATTGGGCGGGGAACGCGAAAACGGTAAATTCTGGTAATTTTGGGTGCGCGTGGTCAGGATAGGGAGGTTTCTCGACAGCCTGGAAAAAGAGGTGCTGAAGTATCGGGTGCCGGTGGTCGATCTCATCGGTGTCCAAAGCCGTGACAGTTACCGGGTACTGATCGCCACCATCCTTTCCTCCCGCACCAAGGATGAAGTGACTGCGGTGGCCTCGGCCCGCCTGTTCGACCGGGCCCCGGATATCGACAGCCTGGCCGGCTTGTCGGAGACGGAGATTCGCGAACTTATCTATCCGGTGGGGTTTTATAAGACCAAGGCGACCCACCTGCAGAAAACGGCCCTGATCCTCAAAAACGCCTGGGGGGGCGCGGTTCCCGACACCATCGAGGAACTGGTGCAACTACCCGGGGTGGGAAGGAAAACGGCTAATCCTGTCTCTTATACACAT
>JARFQM010000420.1 GCA_029287755.1 Desulfofustis sp.
CCTGAAAATTGGTACAGAACTATAAAATAACCGGCTCTTAGAGAGGTCTTCAGCGGCACTGGCAGGTCAGATTAAAAGACAAAGGCCTGTCAGTGTTTTCATTTTAACTTGAGCCATGTGCAAACGATCTTGTCGCCCAAACCCTGCGTTATGCTCAAAATTTTATCCTCGGAATATCAATCATATGCCTGTGGTAAAATTTCTCGCATGGTTTGATTTTGAACGAAAATCTTAGTTTTGCAAAAGGCTCACTTCATTCTTTTTTCATCTGGTTCTGCAGATGATTACCTTGTCCCATGGGATTTGGAACATGGAATGAATTGACGTGCAATATGGGTCGGCATCGACATTGAGTTCCCTCACAAAGCGATGTCTTCAGGAGGTGCCCAGACTCTCTCACGTGAACCCGGCCGCATGGAAATCTGTCATCTTCTGGATGGTTAACCCGATATAACGGACATCACGGATGGATAATAAATTGATCATTGCTCAACCGCGGCTGTGGTTGGAGGAACCGCATAACTGCACGGATGCAAAAGACATCCAGACCATATTTACTTCTTTTTTCGATCCCCTGGTGGCCTATAACCCAAAAATGGAGTATGTGCCGGCTTTGGCAGAAGCGTGGGATGCGTCAGACGATGCCCGGGCCTGGACTTTTCGGCTCCGGCCGGAGGTGAAGTTTCACAATGGCCAGACAGTGGATGCGGAGACCGTGGCCTATTCTCTGCAGCGCATGGCACGACCTGATATGGGTATCACTCTTGGAGCACCGGGAGTATACAACCAGTATATGGCAGGGATGGAGGTGGAGATTCTTACTCGACTAACCATTCGCCTGACCTTGGCCGAACCGCTGGCCGATCTGCTGGACATTCTCGTCACCGGCTACATCCTTCCGCCGGAAGCAGTCGATCGTTTGGGTGATCAATTTAAAGATACCCCCGTCGGAACCGGACCGTTCGAATTTGTCGAATATGAAAAGGGAGTCTGTATCCAAGCCAGGAGGAATCCGTATTATTTCCAGGAGATTCCGGATATCGACGCCATAGAATGGCGTCTGGTGCCAGACCCCGATGAACGATTGCGCCTGATCAGGGACGGCAGGGCCCATATTGCTGCCGGCCCACCCATGGCTTCAATTGAAGATGACAAAAGTTTAAACTGCGAATATTCCCGGGGGACGACAGCCTATATAATCATTTTCAACATCAAAACCGGTGTCCTCGAGGATCCTCGGGTAAGGGTAGCCCTGAACTTGGCGGTGGACCGCAGGGCTCTCATCTCTAAAGTTCTGAATGGCGCAGGGTACCCTTTGAACGGTTTTATCAGCCCCGTTCATTTCGGGTACGACGGTGATCAGCCGAACATTTCGTATGATCCAGATCGTGCCCGGGTTTTGCTGAAGGAAGCCGGATATGGTGCCGGTTTGAGCCTTACCCTTGATAGCCCGACCTCGCTGCCGAACGAGGCAGTGCGGCTGTCCAAGGCTGTGGCCGAACAGCTGAGCCGAGTTGGGGTTGAAATCAATATCGTTTTCACCGAGGATCGGGAATTGTACGCCAACAAGGTGCGGCTCAAAGATATTCATGACATGTGTGTGTTCGATTCTTCACCGTTGAGCACCTTTCGTGTGCTCAAAGAGAAGCTTGATTCACGCTTCAAAGGTTCCTGGTGGCAGGGATACCAGAACGCTGAAGTGGAAAAATTGCTGGATATGGCCCGAGAGACCGTGGATGATAGCCGTCGTGAAGATATGTACCGACAATGTTATCGTCGGTTGACTGAAGATCCGCCCTGGCTTTATCTCTACAATTATAGAAACATCACCTGCAAAGCAAGTCAGTTATCGACCTGGCAGCCCCCTACCCACGGGGTGATCGACCCGCGTTATGCAAGGTGAGGTAAAGCAAACAGCCCATATCATGAAAGACTCCTCTGAAGAGGCGAACCGATTGGCGGATACCCTGGGCGGCTTGGGCAAAACATAACGCCTGCCACATTTTTATTTATTAGACAACACAGGGAGAAATAATAATGAATCCAGAGACATTTACTGTTGATGGTGACCGTCTTATCTTTGAGTTGGCCGAACTGGGCAAGATCGGTCTGGGTGATGAAGGTGGATATCACAGAGAAGCCTTCTCACAGGCAGATCTTGACGGGCGAACCCTGGTGGAAGGGTTTATGGAGGAAGCCGGAATGACGGTCACCAGGGATGGTGCTTTTAATTCTGTTGGTCGCTATGCTGGAGAACATGATTCTCTTCCGCCTATAGCGATTGGTTCGCATACAGATACGGTGCCCTGCGGCGGTAATTACGACGGCGTTCTTGGCGTGCTGTCGGGTATCGCCTTAGTGAGAGCCCTTCATAGCAGTGGAACGAGGTTGAAACATCCCCTTGAAGTAATAAACTTTTCTGGGGAAGAAGCGGTGTCCCCCGGGGGAACTTTCGGCAGTCGGGTAATGACCGGTCATTTTGATGAAGGCTTGCTCGATCAGATTGTCTACAGTGGTGAAACATTCAGGGAACTTTTGCAGCGGGCCGGTATCACCATTGAAAACCTCAGCACCATTGAAAGGAAAAAAGGATCTGTTGCTGCGTATGTGGAACTTCACATCGAGCAAGGGGGAAACCTTGATGCAGATGGTATTTCCGTTGGGGTCGTGGACGGCATTGTCGGATTCAGGCGCTACCGGCTGGTATTCTCAGGCCGCGCCAATCATGCGGGAACAACCCCTATGGACAGAAGAGATGATGCGCTGGTCAAGGCGGCCCGATTTGTCGTTGAAGTGAAAGATACGGCAGAAAAATTTGGAATTGTGGGAACTGTCGGCACCCTGGAAGTTACTCCCGGCGCTCCCAATGTGATTCCAGGAAGTGTTGAGCTTTCCTTTGAAATGCGGGGGCTGGATGATTCTGTGATCGATCAGGCTCAAGAGAAACTCACGTCGTTTTCCAAGGAACTCGATGCCTCTTTTGAAAAATTTTCTCACAAGCCTCCCATTATTTCCAATAAGGTGATTGTTGCAGCTCTTGAAGAGGGCTGCCGCAGGGCAGAATTGGAATACGTGATAATGCCCAGCGGTGCCGGGCACGACGCCAACCTCATGGCTACACTATGTCCTGTGGCGATGCTCTTTGTTCCCAATAAAGATGGAATCAGTCATGCCAAAGAGGAATACTGTACACCCGAGGCCTGCGTGAACGGTGCCAACGCCCTGCTGCAGGGAATAATTGAGCTGGACCTAAAAATATAAATCCGCCTGAAATCAATGCTTTAAGGAGAAATACTCATGATATTTGATTTACTGATAAAACATGGAACTCTCGTTTCCGGCGAGGGAGAAACACCGCTGGATATCGCCATACATGATGGCAAGGTGGCAGCTCTGCTGACCCCTGGTCAGGATATCGCCGCCCGGGAGACAATCGATGCCGGCGGACTGCATGTGTTTCCAGGCATTATTGACGGACATTGTCACATGAGAGACCCAGGCCGGATGGAAAGAGAAGATTTCTGGACAGGGACGCAGGCTGCTGCAGCGGGCGGTATCACCACCGTGTGCGAGATGCCCATATCCATTCCTCCCGTATATACCGCTGAAATTCTCCAACAGCGGGCGGAGACCGTGCAGCCGCGGGCACTCATAGATTTTGCTCTTTACGGCACCGCCGGTTTCGAAAATCTCGCCGAAATTCAGGGTCTGGCCGATGCCGGTGCGGTCGCCTTCAAAACATACCTTCACCCGGCAGAACCGGGACGGGAAAAAGAATTTACCGGGTTAATCTGCCCTGATTCAAGCAGCCAGTATGAAACCATGGAAGCTGTCGCCCAAACGGGCCGGCGCCATTGCCTGCACTGTGAAACTAACGAGATGATAGTCATGTTCACAAAAACAATGAAAGCGAGTGGCAGAACCGATGGCCTTGTGCATACGGAAAGCCGACCGGCCGTGTGTGAAGACAGCTCTGTGGCTCTTTCGCTTGCGATAGGTGGCGCGGTGGATGCGTCTATGGTGATCTGCCACATGTCAAGTGCCGGTGCTGTTCAACTTGTAAAGGAGGCCAAGGTACGAGGGGTTGATGTTATCGCCGAAACGTGCCCGACCTATATTTTTCTTTCCGACGAGTACCTGGTCGATTTTGGCCCTTATGCAAAAAATAACCCCCCGCTGCGCTCAGAGGAAAACCGGCAGCAGTTATGGGAGTATATAAACGATGGAACAATAGACTACATTGCTACAGATCATTCTCCGTGGAGACCTGAATCCAAAGACGGGGGCATATTCACCGCAAATTCGGGAATTGCGAGCTTTGACATGTTTATGCCCCTGATGATCGATGCAATTAATCGGGGAATCATCGGTTACGGCAAGGCAGCGGCCATGCTCAGTGAAAAACCGGCGGAAGTGTTCATGCTCAAGGAAAAAGGTCATTTAAAACCTGGCTATGATGCTGACTTTGTGCTGATAGATATGAACGGCGAATTCGTCTTCGACATGAAAAAAAGCTATTCCAAAGCCGGTGAAACCATGCACATTTTCGACGGCATGAAACTCTCCGGCAAAATTCAGTCAACCTGGGTCCGGGGCACCAAGGTCCACGAAAATGGTGCAACTGTTGCCCCCAGTGGACACGGAAAATTTGTCAGGCCGCGGTCATGATAGGCCTTGTTACTCTTGGCCACTCTCCTCGGCCTGATCATGAGGAAGTCTACAAGGAGATCGCACCGGGTATTCCCTGTAAGCTGGTTGGGGCGCTGGATGCGAT
>JARFQM010000018.1 GCA_029287755.1 Desulfofustis sp.
GGCCTCATCGGTATCGGCAAGATAGCCGTATCCGGGCCATTTCTTCTCAGCTTCGTAAATTTCAAACCCCATATCCCTGATGAGCTCGCAGCCCCTGCGGTAGCGTTCATGCTCAGCAAGGTATCCGGCTGGCGCCGCCACGCCAATAAGATCGCCTGATTGGAGAGGAGAGGGGAGAATGGTCATGCCCGAGAGGTGAGAAGTTGATGGATGATACCCAAACCGGTGAGGGTAAGATTGGGTTCAACTCGTTGAATGGATGGTGAATAATCGAGTAATAGCGGTGCCATACCGCCGGTCGCTATGACCGCCGGGTCGGAGTAGCCGGTCTGGTTCATTTCTCCAGAAACCCGCTGGATCAATCCTTCGATCATTGCTCCGTAACCAAAGAGGACACCGCTTTTCATGGCGCTCACGGTGCTGGTACCGATCACTTTTTCAGGCGGGATTCGGAGATCTATCTGCGGCAGTTTCGCTGCCTTCTGACTGAGTGCCCCCAGGGAGACATTGAGCCCGGGCAGAATGAGACCACCGAGATATTCACAGCGCTCGGAAATGCAGTCAAAAGTGATGGCCGTGCCGAAATCGATGACTATGGCGTTGGAGCGGCACAGGTGGAAAGCAGCGATTCCGTTCACCAGCCGATCGGCACCGACTTCGTCCGGATTGGTCAATTTTACGGTGATGATATCGGCAACCTCTGCGCTGCAGACGTTAATCAGTTCAAACCCCTCGGTGTCCTTGAAGAGACTGGAACAGCAATGAAAATATGCCGATTCAAGCTGGGGTACCACGCTGGACATGACTACCGAGGAAACCAGGCTGCAATCGACCCGCGCCATGGCAAACAGGTTGTGATACATGATGGCAAGCTCATCAGCGGTCATGGCGCCATCGGTTTTAATCCGCCACTGGCGGGAAATACTTCCGTCCACGATTAGACCGGCAACGGTGTGAGTATTACCTATATCAATGACAAACAGCATTCGTTCTCCCTCGCTTGCTTCTGTGATGATATGGTCGGAACGAGATTGTACCATATTTCATCTTGTCCGTGAGGGGTAAAAATGTAAAGCTTATGAAAAACCGTGACGAGAGGATTAGATAAGGGCGTTCAACTTTAGCGAGATGAGGAGAAACCATGCAAGATCTCGAACCTGTTGTGGTGACGACAAGCGTTGACCAGGAAAAGGCTGCCCGCGAAATAGCTGAGCGGGTACTGGAGGAGAGGCTGGCGGCCTGTGTTCATATTCATCCGCAGATGACCAGCCTCTACTGGTGGAAAGGGCAGATTACCAGTGACAGCGAATATCTGCTGAGCATGAAAAGCGACCGCAGGCTTTTTGACCGGATAGTTGCGGCAATTCGCTTGGTTCACCCTTATGAGGTGCCGGAAATCATCGCCACTGATGCGCTTGAGGTGGATCGTGAGTATGCCGACTGGATGAGAGAAGAATTGAATTATGAGCGCTAAGCATAACAAAGGGTATCGCCGCCGCAAGCTGGGCGATTATATCTGCCACTGCTGTCGCACCCAGAAGCCATTCTGTTGGAATTGTCCATGCGGATTTCAAATTTGTCCTGAGTGTTTCGAGGAAAACAAATGGGGAATAAGCAACGGGCCAACCTGGATTTGTCCTGACTGTGAAAGGGTTATGAGGATCTGAGGCGAGAAACTGATGAAGTTTTGCACAGCAGCTCTATTGCGCAAAGACCACAAATAAAATAATATGCCGCCAACCCATTCAAACTAACATTATCGACATTTGCCGCCATGCTCAGATCAGCAGAGATTTATGATGAAAGCAAGATTAAAACCCTGAGTTCGCTGGAACATATCAGGAAACGGCCCGGTATGTATATCGGCCGTCTCGGTGACGGTTCACATCAGGATGACGGCATCTATATTCTGCTCAAGGAAGTGATCGATAATGCCGTGGATGAGTTCATCATGGGAGCGGGAAAACGAATCAATATCGAGGTGGAGGAAAACGGTCTCACCAGGGTTCGTGATTTCGGGCGGGGCATTCCCCTGGGTAAAATCATTGAATGCGTCTCTGTTATCAACACGGGAGCAAAATACAACACCGACGTATTCCAGTTTTCAGTTGGCTTGAACGGTGTGGGCACCAAAGCGGTTAATGCGCTGTCCGACTACTTCAAAGTGACCGCTTTCAGAGAAGGCAAATTCGCTTCCGCCGAATTCAGGCAGGGGGTTCTGAGCGGCAAGAAACAAGGCAAAACCGAGGAAAAGGACGGAACGCTTATCGAGTTTCTCCCCGATCATGAGCTGTTCGGTGATTATTGCTTTGATGAATCGTTTCTGGAGAAAAGACTCTGGCGCTACGTCTATCTCAACGCCGGGCTCAAAATCTACTACAACAAAAACCTGTTCTATTCCACCAACGGACTGTTCGACCTGCTGAGCACCGAACTTGACGATGATAATCTCTACGACCCGATCTACTACAAAGATCAAACCCTCGAGTTTGCCTTTTCCCATACCGATTCCTACGGCGATTCATATTATTCATTTGTAAACGGTACCTATACCAGTGAGGGGGGAACCCACCTCTCCGCTTTTCGCGAAGGCATCCTCAAGGGAATCAATGAATTCTCTTCTAAAAAATTCATCAATAAAGATGTGAGAGACGGGATCGTCGGCACCATGGCGGTCAAAATAAAAGAGCCGGTTTTCGAATCCCAGACCAAAAACAAGCTTGGCAATACCGAGGTACGATCATGGATCGTCAACCAGGTGAAGGATGCGGTCTCCTCCGAACTTTACAAGAACAGCGAACGGGCCGAGATCCTTATCGGCAAGATCCTCAGAAATGAAAAAGTCAGAAAGGAGCTGCAGTCGGTCCGCAAGGAAGCGCGTGCCAAAGCAAAAAAAGTAGCAATCAAGATCCCCCAGCTGAAAGACTGCAAATACCACCCGTCCCGCGGCAAACCGTCCAAACCCGGTCAGGAGAATATGATTTTCATTACCGAAGGGCAATCCGCGGCCGGCTCCATCGTTTCTTCCAGGGATCCCATGACCCAGGCGGTTTTTTCGCTGAAAGGCAAACCGATGAACGTGCTTGGCCAGAAACTCAACCTGCTCTACAAAAACGACGAGATGTACTCGCTGATGCAGGCCCTGAATATCGAAGAGTCGATCTCCGACCTGCGTTACGACAAGGTCATCATCGCCACCGATGCCGACGTAGACGGTCTGCACATCAGAAATCTGCTGCTCACTTTCTTCCTGCATTATTTTGAACCTCTGGTAAAACTCGGTCACATCTATATACTCGAAACACCGATTTTCAGGGTGCGCAACAAGAAGGAGACCATTTACTGCTACTCCGAAAAACAGAAGGAGGCGGGCACCAAGAAGCTCCAGGGCAGGGGCAAACAGAAACTGCGGGTTGAAACCACCAGGTTCAAAGGACTCGGCGAAATCAGTCCCAAGGAGTTCAAGCAGTTCATTTCCGGCGATATCCGGTTGCGCAATGTGACCATCGACAGCGTCAGCCAGGTCTCCAAGGTGCTGTCCTTTTACATGGGCAAAAACACGCCGGAACGCAAACAATATATCATGGAACATCTAATCTAGTTGATCTGGTAAGGAACCAAGACGTTAAATGAGTGAGCAGACCGGCAGACTACACAAACTTTTCGATACCAATTTTCTCGAATATACTTCCTATGTCATAAAAGAGAGGGCCATCCCCGCCATCGAGGACGGGTTGAAGCCGGTGCAGCGCCGCCTCCTGCAGACCCTGCACAACATGGATGACGGCCGTTACCACAAGGTCGCCAATGTCGTGGGCGAGACCATGAAACTACATCCCCACGGGGATGCCTCCATTTTTGCCGCCCTGGTCAATCTGGCCAACAAGGGGTTTCTCATCGACCGACAGGGAAATTTCGGCAACATCTATACCGGCGACCAGGCCTCAGCCGCCCGCTACATCGAGTGCCGTCTTTCGCCGCTTGCCCTCGAGGTAATGTTCAACAGGGACCTGACCGAGTACGTTGAATCCTACGACGGCAGAACAACCGAACCGGTCTCTCTGCCGGCCAAGATTCCGCTGCTGCTGCTGCAGGGTGCCGAGGGTATCGCCGTCGGCATGGCCACCCGTATTCTTCCCCATAACTTCTGCGAACTTCTCCAGGCCCAGATTGCCGTTCTGCGGGAAGAAGAATTTGAAATTTTCCCTGATTTTCCCCAGAAAGGGATGGTCGACGTCACCGACTACGAACAGGGCAACGGCAAGGTCCGATGCCGGGCAAGGATCGGTGAGAAAAATGAGAAAACCATCACCATAACCGAGATTCCCTACGGCACAACCACCACCTCGCTTATCGACTCCATCGAGAAGGCGGCCAAGAGCGGCAAAATAAAGATTCTGTCGATCAGCGATTACACCGCCGAAGAGGTGGAGATCGAGATAAAACTGCCGCGCAACATCTACGCCAAAGATACGATAAAGGCACTCTACGCCTTTACCGACTGCGAAATGTCGCTCAATACCAATCTCACCCTTATTCGCGGAAATCTGCCTGAAACAGGTACCGTCGATGAGGTGATTCGCTTCAATACCGAAAAACTTGTGGCTGATCTCACCAGGGAACTGGAAATAGATCTCGCCCGATTGTCCCAGAAGCTTCATGCCAGGCTGCTGGAGCAAATCTTCATTGAAGAGCGTCTCTACAAAGAGATCGAGGAGGTGACCACTTATGAGCGAGTCGTCTCCACCGTGGACGAATCACTGCAGCCGTACCTTAAGCAACTGGAGCAGCCTCTCACCAGAGAAGATATCGAGCGTTTGCTGGAGATCAGAATCAAGCGGATTTCCCGCTATGATATCGAACGTCAGGCCAGAGAAATAAAGGCAATCCGAAAAGATATCAAGGAAATCCAAAGTAGTTTAAAGGATGTCGTGGGCTACACCATCACCTACCTTGAGAAACTCCTTGATACGTACGGAAAGGACCACCCACGCCTTACTGAAATCACCGAATTTTCCGAGGTAAAGGCGAGCAAGGTGGCGCTGTCAAATTTGACCGTGGGCTACAATCGGGAAAGCGGATTTATCGGACACACGATCAAAGCCGAAGACGAGCAGAACGACATCGCCTTCCCCTGTTCAGAATATGACCGGCTGTTGCTGATTTTCAGTTCCGGTGCTTATAAAGTGGTGCCGGTACCTGAAAAACTATTTGTTGGCGAAGAGCTTGAATATGCTGCGGTCTTCAAGAAAAAGCAGATATTCAATATAGTTTATCGGGACGGTGCGGAAAATTTCGCCTATGTGAAGCGGTTCAAATCGCCTAAGTTCATTCTTGAAAAAGAATACCATCTTTTTCCACCCCACAAGCGTTCACGGATTCTACTGCTGCTGCTTGGCGAGAATAAGCATGCCCGCGTCAGTCTTGTACCATCGCGTCGGGCCAGGTCCAATATCGTGGAAATCGATTTCGATCAGTACCTGATCAAAGGGGCCTCTGCGAAAGGGAAGCGGGTCTCGCCCAGGGTGGCGCGGCGGGTGGTGGAATCAACAGAGCGGGTGATCAAGGAGCGAGCGGCGGCGAGTCTTCCTGGCATCGAGTCGCCGGCCGAGACCCTGGCAGGAAACAGCGAACAGTTCGACACAGAATCGGTTTCCGCCGCTGTTGAAGACGACGATGATGATCAAGAATGACCAGGTGTCAGCGCGCCCTTGAGCGAATGCTGCCCGGCATGGATTATCTCCACCGGGACGAAAGTTCCCGGCGCCATATCGAGCGGCGCCCTTTCCACGTGAACGATGTGATTGGTCACGGTTCTGCCCATCATTTTCCCGCCGCTATTGGTTTCAACCAGAACAGATAAAGTCGATCCGAGATATTCACGATTTCTCTCGAGGCTGATTTCGTCCTGCCGCTTTTGAAACTGCTGAAGCCGTCTTCCTTTTTCTTCCTCCGACAGCTTGCCATCAAGCTCTGCCGCCCTCGTTTCAGGCCGATCAGAATATTTGAACGAAAACGAACCGTGGTACCTCACGGTTTCCAGAAGGTCCATGGTCTGCTGAAAATCTGCTTCAGTCTCTCCGGGAAAACCGACGATTATATCAGTGGTAATGGCGATGTCGGGACGGATGGATTTAAGCCGCTCAACCTTTTCCAGATAGTCGGCTATGGTGTATTTTCTGTTCATCCGACTTAAAATGCGATCGGAGCCGGACTGCACCGGCAAGTGAATCTGGGGACAGAGGTTGGGCAGCAGGTCAAAACAGTCGATCAACCGTTCCGACAGGTCTTTGGGGTGGGAGGTCGTGAAGCGCAGACGCTCCAGGCCGTCGATTCTTGATACGTCAGCCAGGAGATCGGAAAAAGAGTAGGGCGCAGGGGGCTCGACAACTTGATTGGTAGAACCGTACGAGTTTACATTTTGCCCAAGCAGGGTGATTTCCACCACTCCCCCGTTCACGAGGGTCTGAATTTCATTGACTATGTCAACGGCTTTGCGTGATACTTCACGTCCTCTGGTATAGGGAACCACGCAATAAGTGCAGAAATTGTTGCAGCCCTGCATGATGGTAACAAATTTGCTGAATTGCTCATCCTGTTTACCCGCGTCGAGCAGGGCAGGGGAGCCGCCAACATGGGGAATGTATCTGGGTATTTCATAGGAGTCGGAGAGGTTGACCGCTGTCTTGCTACTGGTTGATTTATTTAGTAATTCAGTAATGTTATAAATATGCTGAGTACCAATAACCAAATCGACGTGCTCCATGCGGTCGATGATCTTCTGGCCCTCCTGCTGGGCCACACAGCCGGCCACGCAGATTTTCAGTTCGGGGTTCTTCTCCTTCAGTTTTCTCAATGAACCGAGCATGCTGAAGACTTTCTGCTCAGCCTTGCCTCTCACCGAGCAGGTGTTGAGAATGATGAGGGCGGCGTCATCCGGCGCAGATGTTTCGATATAGCCTGTTTCTGAAAGCTTCTGAGCCATTATCTCGCTGTCCCGGATGTTCATTTGACAACCGAAGGTTTTGATATAAAAAGAATTTTTATTCATGAAATACAGCTTTTGGAGGGCTTGCTCAGAAGCAGGGCCGTTTGATTTCGGGCGCAATATGGGCCAAAAGTTGGAGCAGTTCGGTGAGGGACTCAGGACTGCATTTCAGCCGAATTACCCCCTTTCGGCTGGAGACTGAGGAGAGCACCGCCAGGTTGTCGTACCCCTCAAGAATGAATTTAAGATAATGAAACCGATCCGGGGCGATACGATAGTAAGTGTCGATCAGACGGTTTTTTTCAAGGATCATTCTTACACGCTGAGCTCGGAATCAACCATCTGAAATTTATCCTTGTTCTCGTTCAGCAATGGATAGACAATCTCATTGAGGAACTCTTCGGTCTGCTGTTCGGCCCGGCCGGTGAATTGCAGGAGATTTTGTGTCATTTCTACCAGCTCATCGTGGGAGAATGGTACTCTATCATCATCGCCAAGTCTCTGCAGCAGGTCATTATCGTCGGCCTTATCCTTGACAACTTTCCCTGCAGCGATGGAATGGACTTTAATCACTTCATGCATCTCTTGCCGCGATTCGCCTTTTTCCACCGCCTCCATGAGAATCTTTTCGGTGGCCATGAAGGGTAACTCCGCGCTCAATGATTTTATTATTTGTTCTGGATAAACAACCATATCCGAGGTGATATTTACAAACAACTTTAATATAGCATCGGTGAGCAGAAAGGCCTGGGGAATGTCCATTCTGCGGATGGCCGAATCGTCCAGGGTGCGCTCGAACCACTGGTTCGAGTAGGTTGCATAAAAGTCGGGGACCAGCCCCATAAGTTTTCTCGCTAAACCGGTCATACGCTCAGAGCGCATGGGATTTCTCTTATACGCCATGGCCGAGGAGCCGGTCTGTTTCTTGGCAAACGGTTCCTCCTGAACTTTCAGGTTTGAGAGTAAACGCAGGTCTACGGCAAATTTATGGGCGGAGGCTCCTATGCCGGCGAGCACTTCGGCAAGCTTGATGTCAAGTTTTCTGCTATAGGTCTGCCCGGTAACGGGGATGGATTTATCAAAGCCGAGCTTTTGCGCTACCAACTGGTCGAGTTGCCGCACTTTTTGATGATCACCTTTAAAAAGTTCGAGAAATGTCGCCTGGGTGCCTACCGTACCTTTGGCACCCCGGGCAGCCATGTGGGATACGAACTGATCGAGATTTTGTAAATCAGTTATTAAGTCATTGACATATATAGTGTTTCTTTTGCCAACAGTGGTCGGTTGAGCGGGCTGGTAATGGGTAAAACCAAGGGTTGGCAACGCTTTGTGGTTTGCACAAAAGTCGGCAAGCTGGGAAATGGTACTGATTAAGCCGTCCCTGATGAGTTTGAATGCCTCTTTTTGAATAATCAGATCGGTATTGCACACCACATATTGCGAGGTTGCGCCAAGGTGAATAATCGGTTCGGCGGTGGGGCATTTGGTGCCGAACTCATAGACGTGGGCCATTACGTCATGTCTGATTTCCTTTTCTTTATCCCTGGCCAGATCGTAATCGATATTGTTTTGATTGGTTCGCATCTCATCGATCATTTCCGGTCTGATGAGTTCAGTGAGGCCAAGTTCGTATTGTGCTTCAGCAAGAGCAATCCAGCATCGCCGCCAGGTGGTGAATTTTTTCTCCTCGGAGAACAGGTATTGCATTTCCTTACTTGTATAACGGCTGACGAGTGGTTCGCTGTAAGCGTCATAACGTGTCATCTTGTTCTCCCGACGTTCTAGAATATCTCTCTATGTTGTTGTAGTTTGGTTTTTATCGACAATATCGATAGCCGGCTTGGATGATTCAGGCAGGCCAATCATAACCGTCCCAGGAGTTTTTACCAGGGATTTCTACTTATTTACGTAATGTCGCATAATGTATATTATGTAAAATAAATATATGGAGCCAATTAGGTCTGCCTGTGCCCGTTTTTACCCCCGAACCGCTTCTCTTCTTCTAAGTTAATATAATAATATCAAATATATACCCTTGTCTATTCTCAAAAAACATCTTTGAGATGGACTTTCCAGGTCGATCTACCGTTGTAGTAATCGAGACTGTGGGT
>JARFQM010000045.1 GCA_029287755.1 Desulfofustis sp.
TACGCTAGAAGCGATACCCATAGCGGAGCCCCAGGGTATCGAGGCCTTCATTGGGGTCTGCCAGATAGCCGTTGGAAATGTGGTCGAACATGAGCGAGATGAGATGCCGGCGCCCGAAGGTGAATCCTGCCTCGAATGCCAGCCGGAAGAGGACCGGGGAGCCGAGCTGATTCATTTCGGCCACATTCCCCTCATCGGTTTCACCATTATGGACAGCGAGCCCCAGCGCCAAATCGACGAAGTATCCCCTGGGCCAGCGATACTCCCAGACGCCCCCTCCGTAAACTTTTGAAGTATCGCCGGTACTATTGAGCGAAAATCCAAGATTGGGACGCAGCATCCCACCGAGCAGATCAAGGGAGGGGGAAAATACCAGTTCGGCGTTGACGTCATATCCGCCTTCCATGCTTGAACCACCCCAGACACCGATATCGTGATAGAGTAAACCGAGTCGGATCTCGTCAAGGGCGCCGGTATGGCCGCTTGAGGCCGGCAGCAGAAGCAAGAGCAGGAGCAGGAGTGCAGACCAGCGGGGGGGACTATGGGGCATGTGTCGTGGCAGGTTCACCGTTGTTTTCTTTGAGCATTCTGAGCAGTTGGCCGGCTGCACTGGTTGGTGATATCGCTTGTTGTTCGATGGCGGCAATAAGTTTCGGCAGAGCGGCCTCGATATCTGGATGGGTGAAAAACCAGGTTCTCAGTCCCTCCTCGAGCAGGAAATGCATCCAGTCAAGGGCCTGTTTTTTCCTTTTTGATTGCAGCTCACCTGACGCTTCCAGTGCGGCTCGGTGCTGATTGACAGTCTGCCAGATTTCTGCCAGGCCGGACTTTTTGAGCGCGCTGCAGGTCAGTACCTGGGGCGACCAGTTGGCACTGCCTGGGGTCAGGATATGCAAGGCTGCCTCATACTCCCTGCGGGCCCGCTCGGCCCGGGTGACGTTGTCGCCGTCAGCCTTGTTGATGACGATGGTGTCGGCGACTTCCAATATTCCTTTCTTGATTCCCTGCAGCTCATCGCCGGCCCCGGCGATCATCAGGACCAGGAAAAAATCGACCATCGAGGCAACCGCGGTTTCTGACTGCCCCACCCCAACCGTTTCAATGATCACCACGTCAAAACCGGCCGCTTCGCAGGCCAGCATCGTCTCCCTGGTCTTTCTGGCCACGCCGCCCAGGGTGCCGCCGGACGGTGAGGGGCGAATGAAGGCATTGTCATTTACCGAGAGTTCCAGCATCCTGGTTTTGTCCCCGAGCACTGAGCCACCGCTGCGGGCACTGGAGGGGTCGATGGCCAGCACCGCCACCTGGTGGCCGAGATCGGTCAGCAGGGTGCCGAAACTCTCGATAAAGGTCGATTTGCCCGCCCCCGGCACACCGGTGATGCCAAGCCGGACGGCGCTGCCGGTATGGGGCAGCAGCTTTTCGATGATGGTGGCCGCCATTTCCTGATGGCTCGGCAGGGAGCTCTCAATCAGGGTAATGGTCCTCGACAGCATCAGCCGATTGCCGTCGAGGACGCCTTGAATGTAGTAGCTGGGGTCTTTCTGCATGGGGGGCTCAAGTGGGCGGCAAAGATAGTGTTTCTCTGGCTGCAACGACCAAACGGGAGCAGCCTGGGGCCGCTCCCGTCGCATGTCAGTGATGCCTGTGCGCCAGGCGTCTAGGCAGTTTTTTCTATGAGGTCGAGGGTTCGGTTGGCCGAATCGATCACCGAGGTGCCCGGTCCGAACACCGCCACAACGCCCCTTTCGTAAAGATAATCATAATCCTTCGGCGGAATTATGCCACCCGCCACTACTTTGATATCGTCACCGCCCTGTTTCTTCAATTCCGCGACCAGGCCGGGAACCAGGGTCTTGTGACCGGCGGTCAGGCTGGAGGCACCCACCACGTGGACATCGTTTTCGATGGCCATTTTAGCCGCTTCTTCGGGAGTCTGGAACAGCGGTCCGATATCGACGTCAAAGCCGATATCGGCATACGCGCTGGCAATGACTTTGATGCCGCGGTCATGGCCGTCCTGCCCCATCTTGGTGACCAGCATACGGGGACGACGGCCGTGGTTCTTGAGGAAATTCTCGGTACGTTGGCGCAGCTGGAGCAGACTCTCGGAGTCCGAGGAAAACTCGGAGGCATACGCGCCGGATATGCATCTGGTGGTGGCGACGAACCGTCCGAAGACCTCCTCCATGGCGTCGGAGACTTCACCGACTGTGGCCCGGGCGCGCATTGCCGGCAGCGTCGCCTCGAGCAGGTTGCCCCCCTCTCTGGCGACCCTGGTGATCTCGGCCAGTGCCGCCTCCACCTGTGCCTTGTCCCGGGTTGCTTTGATCTGGTTGATTCTGGCCACCTGATCATCACGAACCGAAGCCGGTACTTCCCTGATCTCGAAATCGATCTGTTCATCTTTGAGCTGGTACTTATTGACGCCGACAATCACGTCGAGGCCCTGATCTATGCGGGCCTGCTTTCGGGCAGCCGACTCTTCGATGCGCATTTTCGGCATCCCCGACTCGATGGCCTTGGCCATGCCGCCCAACTCTTCGACCTCGTCGATGATCTTCATCGCCTGTTCGACAATTGAATTGGTCAGCGATTCGACATAGTAGGAACCGCCCAGCGGGTCGATCACGTGACAGACTTCCGACTCTTCCTGAATGATGATCTGGGTGTTGCGGGCGATCCTGGCGGAGAAGTCGGTGGGCAGCCCGATGGCCTCATCGAACGAGTTGGTGTGCAGCGACTGGGTGCCGCCAAGCACCGAGGTCAGCGCCTCCAGGGTGGTCCTGATGACATTGTTGTAGGGATCCTGCTCGGTCAGGCTCCAGCCGGAAGTCTGGCAATGGGTTCTGAGCATCGATGAGCGCGGGTTCTTGGGATTGAACTGCTGCATCAAATTATGCCAGAGGAGGCGGGCGGCCCTGAGCATGGCGATATCCATGAAGAAATTCATGCCGATACCGAAGAAGAATGAGAGCCGCGGGGCAAATTCGTCGATATCCATACCGGCATTAAGCGCCGTTCTCACGTATTCGAGGCCGTCGGCCATGGTGAAGGCAACCTGGAGTACCGAATTGGCGCCCGCCTCCATCATGTGATAGCCGCTGATGCTGATGGTGTTGTAGCGCGGCATATTCTTGGAACAGAAACCGATGATGTCGGAGACGATGCGCATCGAGGGGGTCGGCGGATAAATGAAGGTGTTTCTGGTCAGATACTCCTTCAAAATATCGTTCTGAATGGTGCCGGTCAGCTGTTCGTGGGCTACCCCCTGTTCCTCGGCCGCCACGATGTAACTGGCCAGGATGGGTATGACGGCCCCATTCATGGTCATCGACACGGACATCTGGTCCAGCGGGATGCCGTCAAACAGAATCTTCATGTCTTCGACCGAATCGATGGCCACCCCCGCCTTACCGACATCGCCGGTAACGCGCGGATGGTCTGAATCATAGCCCCGGTGGGTGGCTAAATCGAAGGCCACGGACAGGCCTCTTTGTCCAGCGGCCAGCGCATTTCGGTAAAATTCATTGGATTCCTTGGCGGTGGAAAAACCGGCATACTGCCTGATAGTCCAGGGCCGGCCGGCATACATGGTGGCCATGGGGCCCCGGACATAGGGGGCAAGACCCGGGAGGGTGTTGGCGCACTCGAGTCCTTCGATATCCTCGGCCGTATACAGGGGCTTAACCTTGAT
>JARFQM010000060.1 GCA_029287755.1 Desulfofustis sp.
ACCCGGCCCCGGGGAAGAACAGCAGAAGAAGATCAGGCCCTGGAAAAGGAACTGCTTGCTGATCCCAAGGAGCGGGCCGAACACCTGATGCTCGTCGATCTCGGGCGCAACGACGTGGGTCGCATTGCCCGGGGAGGCAGCGTCGAGGTCAGAGACCTGCTGGTCATCGAACGCTACAGTCACGTGATGCATATCGTCTCGGGAGTACATGGAACGATCGCCGCCGGCAAGGATATGTTCGACGTGGTGGAAGCCTGTTTTCCGGCCGGCACGGTCAGCGGGGCCCCGAAGATACGGGCCATGGAGATAATCGAAGAGCTCGAACCAGGCCGGCGGGGACCGTATGCCGGGTCGGTCGGCTATTTCGGGTTCTCGGGAAATATGGATTTCTGTATCACCATCCGTACCTTTATCATTCGCGGCCAGGATCTGTGGATTCAGGCGGGCGCCGGCTTTGTAGCCGATTCGGTTGCGGAGCTGGAATTCGATGAAACGGTAAACAAGTCCATGGGGTTGCGGCGTGCCGTCGAACTGGCAGAGAAGAGGTTTTAAGGAATGATCGTCATCATCGACAACTACGATTCGTTTACCTACAACATCGTCCAGACAATCGCCGACAACTGCCGGGAGGATAAGACGCCCGAGGAGATCAAGGTATTTCGCAATGACAAGATCACCATCGACCAGCTGGAGCAGCTGCAGCCCAGGAGGATACTGGTCTCGCCGGGGCCCTGCACTCCCAAGGAAGCGGGCATATCCGTGTCGGTGATCAAAGCTTTTGGCGGCAAAATACCAGTACTCGGCGTCTGCCTGGGGCATCAGTCCATCGGTGAGGCGTTCGGCGGCGATGTGATTCGGGCCGAGCGCATAATGCACGGTAAAACCAGCCCTATCCATCACGACGGTCGGGGGGTGTTTACCGGTTTGCCCAACCCTTTCGAGGGCATGCGCTATCACAGTCTGGTGGTCAAAGAGGAGACTCTGCCGGACGTCCTGCAGATCACCGCCTGGACCGACCAGAAGGAATTGATGGGGCTGCGGCATGCCACACTGCCGGTGGAGGGCGTGCAGTTCCATCCGGAATCCATAAAGACCCCGGAAGGAAATCAGCTGCTGAGAAACTTCTTGTCGGATGCGTATCCATCCATGCGGTGATTGACTATTTCTTCGAATCGGAAACTATTATGGATATCAAAGAGGACATCCAGAAAATAGTCGAGCGGCAGGATCTCTCTGAGCAACAGATGTACGCGGTGTTCAATTCGATCATGGGCGGCGAGGTGAGCGAGGTGCTGATCGGTTCTTTTCACACCGGCTTGAGGATGAAAGGGGAAACCGTGGAGGAAATAACCGGGGCCGTAAGGGTGATGCGGGAGAAGGTCACTTCCATCGATACCGGCGTTGATATGGCCGCCGGCGGCGTCGTCGTGGATACCTGCGGAACAGGGGGCGACGGATCCGGCACCTTCAATGTCTCCACCACCTCTGCCTTCGTCGTTGCCGGGTGCGGTGTGACGGTCGCCAAACACGGTAACCGGGCCGTGTCGAGCTCCTGCGGCTCGGCCGATGTGCTCGAAGCGGCGGGGGTCAATCTCAATTTGAACCCGGGCCAGGTGGGCGATTGCATACGAAAATGCAAAATAGGCTTTCTGTTTGCTCCCGCCTTGCATGGCGCCATGAAATACGCCATCGGGCCACGCCGGGAAATAGGTATAAGGACGATATTCAACATTCTCGGTCCGCTCACCAACCCTGCCGGCGCCAACGTGCAGGTGCTGGGCGTCTTCTCTGAAGAGCTGACCGTGTTGCTGGCCGAAGTGCTGGGCAAACTTGGCGCCAAGCGCGCCCTGGTGGTGCACGGCGAAGGCAATCTCGACGAGCTCACCGTGACCGGCACAACCTCAGTGGCCGAATTCAAGGATGGGGAAGTGCTTTCCTACCAGGTTACCCCTGAACAATTCGGTCTTGCCCGCGCACCACTGGCCGATCTCCAGGGCGGCACTGATGCTGCTGAGTCTGCAGAAATGATGAAAGATCTCCTCAGGGGGGAGCACGGCCCCAGAAGAGACATGGCGCTCCTCAATGCGGGTGCGGCGCTGATGGCCGCCGGGGCGGCAGCCGATATCGGCGCGGGCATAGAGTCGGCGGCAGAGTGCATTGATTCGGGTAAAGCCATGCAAACCCTGGAGTCGCTCATCGCCTTTTCAACCAGTTGTGAGTAATCCGGTGCTGGGTAGCGTTCACTTAAGACGATGATTCTGGATAAGATAGTAGCAAGAAAAAAAGAAGAGGTTGCCTCCCTTAAAAAAAACGGGATCGTGCTGCCTGCCGGCTTCACAAGCGCTGACATCGATCCGCCGCGGGGCTTCACGCGGGCCCTTGAACAATATGACGGCGTCTCGATCATCGCCGAAGTCAAGAAGGCCTCGCCGTCGAAGGGGGTGATCTGTGAAGACTTCGACCCTCGGGCCATCGCCCTCAACTATGAGAAGAATGGAGCACAGGCGGTATCGGTACTCACCGATGTGGACTTTTTTCAGGGGGCCCTCGCCTACCTCATGGAGGTTCGCCGGGCAATCGCGCTGCCTGTTCTCAGAAAGGACTTCATCATCGATTCCCTCCAGGTGGAAGAAGCTTCCGCCCATGGAGCCGATGCGATCCTGCTGATTGCGGCGATTCTTTCACAAGCACAGATTTCCGAGTACCAGGAGATGGCCCAAGAGCTGGGTATGGACAGTCTGGTTGAGATCCACGATGAGGACGAGCTTGAAAAAGCACTGGCTGCCGAGGCCGGGCTCATCGGCATCAACAACCGTAATCTCAAGGACTTCAGCGTTGACATCACCACCACCCTCAGATTGAAAAGGCTGATTCCGGAGGCCATCCCGGTGGTCTCGGAGTCCGGCCTGACCAGTGGCGCCGATCTGGTACTGCTGCGGGAGCACGGTATCTGTGGCGCCCTGATCGGCGAGAGCCTGATGCGGGCCGGTCACGACAGTTCCATGCTGGGGACTCTCAGACCTTGAGATCTTTGAGGCGGCAAAGCCAAGAAAGTCAGAATAAAAATGTGCGGCACCACCAGAGTAGAAGACGCCGAAGCGGCTGTGGCGCTTGGGGTTGACGCGCTGGGGTTCATATTTGCTGAAAAAAGCCCGAGATATGTGGCGCCGGACCAGGCCGCCGCGCTGATAGACAATCTGCCGCCCTTTATTGCACGAGTAGGCGTCTTTGTAGACAGCACCCTGGAGCTGGTGAAAGATGTTGTCACTGCGGCCGGGCTGACCCAGGTTCAACTGCACGGCTCGGAGTCTAATGATTATTGCAGAGAGCTGAAAAACTGGAATCGCAGCCTGACGGTCTGCAAGGCTTTTAGGGTTGGCAGAGGGGCAGGGGAGCCAGATCTGCCTTCCTATTCAGGTGTTGTTGATTGCCTGCTGTTTGACACCTATGTGC
>JARFQM010000088.1 GCA_029287755.1 Desulfofustis sp.
TCATAAACCCGCGGTGGAACTGGGGCGGAGACTGGTGGATCTGACGCCGGCCGGCCTGGAGAAAGTATTCTTCTGTGATTCCGGTTCGGTGGCGGTGGAAGTAGCCATGAAAATGGCGCTCCAGTACCACCATGCCCTGGGTAATAAGGATAAACATCAGTTTGCTACCATTCGCTCGGGATATCACGGCGACACCTTCCACGCCATGTCGGTATGCGACCCGGTCACCGGGATGCATCACCTGTTTTCCGGAGTATTGCCCCGCTACCATTTCGTCCCTCGGCCGGAGAGCAGTTTTGGCGGCTCCTGGCAGGGAGACGAGATGCACCCGCTGAGAAAGCTACTGGCAGATACCCATCGGTCCCTCTGCGCATTGATTCTCGAGCCCATCGTTCAGGGCGCCGGCGGCATGCGTTTTTATCACCCCCGCTATCTGCAGGAAGTAAGGGATTTATGTGACCGCTACGATGTGCTGCTGATCTGCGACGAGATCGCCACCGGATTCGGACGCAGCGGGAAAATGTTTGCCTCTGAACACAGCCAGGTCGTACCGGACATTCTCTGCCTCGGCAAGGCCCTCACTGGAGGTATGCTGAGTCTGGCGGCAACCCTCTCCAGCGACGAGGTGGCTCGAACAATTTCGACAGCCGAGCCGGGCGTTTTCATGCATGGACCGACCTTCATGGCCAATCCGCTGGCCTGCCGGGTGGCGTCCGAATCCATTGATCTGCTGCTGGAGAGCGGCTGGCGGCAGCTGGTTGCCAACATCGAACGGCGTCTCGAGCAGGGTCTGCAGCCCTGCCGCAGCCTGGATCAGGTTGCCGATGTCAGATGCCTCGGTGCAATCGGGGTGGTGGAACTGCACAAACCGGTCAGCCTGGCCAGTATGCAGGAACGTTTTGTGGACCGTGGCGTTTGGGTCCGCCCCTTCGGTACATTGGTCTACGTGATGCCGCCCTATTGCATTGCCTCGGCAGATCTCGATCATCTCTGCAGGGCTGTGGTCGAGGTCGTGGCCCTGGAAGACTGAAGAAAATGGAATCGTTCCGAGCAGAACTAGAACAGATGAGGCAGAGCGGCATGTACCGCAGCCTCAGACCGCTGTCAAACCGGGGAGCGGGTACGGTAGAACACGGCGGCCGCACGTTCATCAATCTCAGCTCCAATGACTACCTAGGGTTGGCTGGGGATTCGGCCTTGATCGAAGAATTCTACTCGGCACGAACCGAGGCGAACACCATGGATCGGTTCGCGCCCGGAACCGCTTCCTCGAGACTGCTCACCGGCGATCTGCAGCTCTCCCATGAGCTTGAAAGTCTCATTGCCGGGCTGTACGGCCGCGAGAGCGCGCTGCTGTTCAATTCGGGATATCATGCCAATATTGGCATCCTCCCATCATTGCTCACCAAGCACGACCTTATCCTGTCCGACAAGCTCAACCATGCCTCGATACACGACGGGCTGCAGATCTGCCGGGCAGAATTCAAGCGCTTCCGGCATGGCGATTACCACCATCTCGAGACCCTGCTGCAGACCCATCGTGACGACCACCGGCTGGTCGCAATCGTCAGTGAATCGGTTTTCAGCATGGACGGCGACTGCGCTGATCTCGAGACACTGGTTGAATTGAAGCACCGCTACAAGTGTCTGCTCTACCTCGACGAAGCTCATTCCATCGGGGTCTATGGTAGAAAAGGACTGGGGCTGGCGGAACAGCGGGGCTGCATTGACGATATCGACCTTCTGGTGGGCACTTTCGGTAAAGCCTGTGGCTCCGTGGGGGCGTTTCTGGTCAGCGATGGGACAATCCGCGAATATCTTATCAATCGCAGCCGCCCGCTCATTTTCACCACGGCACTGCCGCCCGTGGTGCTGAACTGGAATCATTTCGTCATGAGCCGGCTCGCTTCCATGCAGGCCCGGAGAGACAAGCTCAGGCAGACCTCCCGCGAGCTGCGGCAAAAACTGGAAAACGCGGGATTGCAGACCGGAGGCAGCAGCAATATAATTCCCGTGATCATCGGTGCCGCAGACCGGACGGTGGAAGGGGCCAAACTGCTGCAGAACAAGGGGTTCTATGTACTGCCTGTGCGGCCGCCGACCGTGCCAAGGGGAACCTCCCGCTTCCGGCTGTCTCTGACCGCTGATCACGATATCGAAATGCTGGCCCCACTTCCCGGGCTGATCAGAAACTGGCTCGACGGGAAATGATCGCTCACTGGCATGTCAAGAACCTCAGCCCGCACCTGATCATTTTCTGCAACGGCTGGGGGATGGACCATCACCCCGTGGTGCTGCCTGACAGCGGCGGCTTCGACCTGCTGGTTCTTTCCGATTATTCGAGCTTTGAGATTCCCGTGGATATCGACGCCCTTGTTTCAGACTATCAGTCGATCCATCTCATCTGCTGGTCGTTTGGCGTATGGGCAGGCCAGCAGCTGTTTGCCGACCGGAACGAACTTTTTGCCAGCCGGCTTGCCATAAACGGCACCCTGCGGCCGATAGATGATCGTTATGGCATCCCGCTTGAATTTTTCAATGCCACCCTCGCGCACTTTTCCGCATCGGTACGCGACAGGTTTTACCGGCGCATGTGCCGTCCCGATGATGTACTTAGGTATTTTCTCGAACATCGTCCCCGCAGAGGTCTGGCAAGCATGAAAAGTGAGCTGGAACGGCTGGCTCAGCTGGTCGACAGCCAGCGGACAACAGACCCCATCTTCGACACGGCGATTGTCTCGAGCAGGGATAAAATCGTACCCACTGCGCACCAGCTCTCCTTCTGGCAGGAGCGTTGTCCCGTCGTCCGCATCGAGGGCTGCCACTATCCCTTTTCGGCCTGGCGGAGCTGGTCTGAAATCATCGCTTTGCGTCAATGAGATGAGCGGAGACACCAACCCAATAGAAAAGGATCGGGTCGCCCGTTCGTTTCTCCGGGGGATGCCGACCTATGAGGAGCAGGCGGTGGTCCAGAGACTGGTCAACGAGCAGCTGATCGGCCTGCTGGAATCACTGGGCAGAAATCGCTATACCAGAATTCTGGAGGTCGGCAGCTGCACGGGCATGTTTTCCAGGCTTCTGTATGAAACCTTTTCCCCGGAACAATTTTTTTTGAACGACCTGGTGCCCGAATTTTTCCAGACGGTCAAAAAGAAGCTGGTCACTGCAGAGGGTGCGTCGATACTGCCTCTGTTCGGCGATATCGAACACCTGGAGCTGCCCGATGGTCTGGACCTGGTAGCCTCTTCGTCCACCTTTCAATGGCTGGAGGATCTGCCCCGTTTTTTTGCCAAAGTATACCGAGCACTGGCTGAAGGCGGTGTTTTTGCCTTTTCAATGTTTGGTGAAGAAACATATTATGAGATTAAGGAACTCACCGGGGCCGGCTTGAGATATCCCCCATTCGCGCTGGTGCGGGATCAGGTTGCCGAGAATTTCAAAATCCTGCATGCTGATATCGATCGGGATCATCTCCATTTCGATCATCCCAGGGAGGTCCTCGGCCACATCCGCGCCACCGGAGTAGGCGGGGTGGGGGGCTTCAACTGGACGCCGAGGCGCTACGAAAGATTCGTCGGCGACTATCTGGACAGGTTTTCGACGGAGCAGGGCGTAATGCTGAGCTATGTATCGTATCTGTTTATTGCCCAGAAAAGAGGAGCATGAGAGTGGCTGAACATCCCAAAGTGATAGTCGTTTCAGGCATCGACACCGGTATCGGTAAAACAGTGGTGACAGGTCTGCTGGCCCGCTGGTTCAAAGATAACGCAATCGAGGCAATCACGATGAAAATGGCCCAGACGGGGTGCAGTTCAATGAGTGATGATATTCTTGAACATCGCAAACTGGCCGGACAAGAACTGGTCGAGGAAGATGCCATGGGCATCACCTGCCCCTATGTGTTTCCGGTGCCTTGCTCACCGCATCTGGCGGCTCGTCTGGAGGGTAGATCAATTGACCCGGAAGTGATTGTCAGAGCTGCGGAACAACTCGTCAAGGAATACAGCCACGTGCTGATGGAAGGGGTGGGCGGGTTATTCGTTCCGTTGAACGAAAGCACCATGGTGATAGACTTGTGTGCTGAGAGGAATTGGCCGGTGCTCATGGTGAGCAGTCCGAGGCTGGGCTCCATCAACCATACGCTGGCGGCCCTGGAAGCACTTGACAGGCGCAATATTTCGCTGGTCGGTCTGGTGTACAATCTGGACGGCAGCAGGACCACCGACCCGAGGATCGTGGATGACTCACGCCGGCTTTTCTCCGAGCGATTGAGCGGTTTTGGCTTTAAGGGAAAAATCTGCGATGTGCCCGATGTCTCCTGTACGGAGTCCTATTGCGTCGATTTTTCGGTTTTATTTAACTGATTCAGCAACAACAGGATATTATGGCGAGCAGAACCAGTACACGCATGTGCCTGAGCTGCAGGCATTACCGACCGACCGATGAAGCACGGGGCAGATGCAGAGTAAGAAAAGGGAGCGTCGAGCCGTCCGCCTACCCGCTTATGAACCATGAAGACAGCTGCGAATCATGGCGGGATGTGGGACAGCAATACCACATACGGGTGGGGTGGATCAGGGGACTTCTGAACAAAGCACAAGGTGACGCCAAGGCGGCCTCAGAAAAGGACAGGTGAGCGACGGTCCTCTGGTGTGAAAGCAAAGAGGGGAGCAGGGGTGAGGATTCTCAGCGTTTCAGATATCGTGGTGCCCGAACTTGTCGGCGCCAGCAGCCCCGTCGAGACGAATTCGATCGATCTTATTCTTGGCTGCGGCGATCTGCCCCCGGAGTACCTGGCCAGGCTCAAGGCCACATATGACGTGCCGCTTTACTATGTCCTGGGCAATCATGACATCAGGCATGAACAGGTACCGCACGGCTGCCTCAATATTTCCGGCAGAATCGTCACCCACGGTGACTTTTCGTTTCTCGGCTTTTCCGGCTCCCGCTGGTACAATGGCAACCCCAACCAGTATAGAGAGCGTGAGATGAGGGCGCAGATCCGCAAGCTCTGGTTTCCGCTGTGGCGACTGAACGGGCTCGACGTGCTGGTCACCCATGCGCCGCCCCGGCATGTCCATGATGCAGAAGACAGATGCCATCGCGGATTTTCCTGTTACCGGGATTTCATCAGGAAATATCGGCCGCGCTTTCTGATTCACGGTCACATTCACAGAGTTTTCGAAACTCCCGCTGAGAGGCTGAGTGTGGTGAACGAAACCAAGGTGTTGAACAGTTATGGTTACCACATCTTCGAAATCTAGAATCGGTCGGTTTATTGACCGGTTTTTTGGGCTGCGCGACAACGGCAGCGGTGGTGAAGCTGACCGGAACTTCGAAAAAGTCCGGACCAGTGAACAGGCTTTCGAGTCGGTTGACCGGGGAACCCTGTTCGTGCCCATAAACAAAATTGTCGGCAGCGTCGGCCGCTATCATGACTTCGATGCCCATTTCCGTCCCAAGGGGTATGACAGTGACGAGCGGCTGCACGGCATCATGAAGAAGATGCGTGAAGGCCGGCCTATGCCGCCTATTTCTTTGTATCAGATCAAAGACAGTTACTATATCCTTGATGGGCATCATCGCTACGCCGCAGCCCGAGAACTGGGGCACCAGGAGATTCGATCCTGTATTCTCGAACTGCTCCCCTCTAGAGACACCTTCGAAAACCGTCTCTATCGAGAACGAACCGAGTTCAGGGACCGTTATCGTCTGCACGCTGCTATTGAACTCACCGAAATTGGTCAGTTTGGGGTATTGGAAGAGCAGATTGAAGAACACAGACAGTTTCTGGAACAGGAACGAAACTGCTCGGTTGCCCCGACGGAAGCGGCGGCCGACTGGTACAAGACGATATATCTTCCGCTTCGCACCCTGGTCGTATCGAGCAACATTACCCAATCATTCAAGTCGAGAACAGCAGATGACCTGTGTCTCTACATCTCACTGCATCAGTGGAAGAGGGGAAAAAACCGCACTTACGGTAAGGGCATCGATACACTGATCCCTAAAAACATGGAGGAGTTCAGACAGAAAATGGCTCAGCATACCGACCAGAACTACCCGGAGATGCGCAGGGAGATCAACGTCTTTGTCCTGATCAACGTAGAGGGCCGGCACGAAAACAAAATCATGGACAAACTCTACGCCCTCGACGAAGTGCGCGAGGTACATTCGGTGCACGGCGCGATCGACATCATTATCCGGGTCAAATTGATGCGTGATCTGCTGTCATCCGATGCCGAACTCATTTCCCAGTTCATGCAGAGCACCGTTCGCCAATGGCAGGGGGTGCTAAGTACCCAGACCCTGCTGCCGGGTTTGTCACGGGTGAAAGATCTTTAGGGCGCCTCAGCGCACATGCTGTCTCGTTGCAATGAAAACGGCCGCAGTTCCTGCAGAACCGCGGCCGTTTTATCCTTGCGTTGTCAGCCTGGCTAGGCGGCTCTCAGGCTGCCTGCCAATTTGTGATCGCCCAGCGATTTTTGTACGCTTTCGGCCACCGCGAATTTGAGCTTGTCAAAATCCTCCGCTTCGGCGGCTTTCTTGTACAATGTCCTGGCCCAGTCCTCGGTTCCGAACCTCCGCATGACGCTCTCGGCAAGTGCCGCCAGTTCTTTGGCACTGCTCAGTTTCGCCTCGGCCACAGCATAGAGCTTCTTGAGAATCTCCTGGCCGCCGCCCTGCTGTTCCACGTAGCTGAACACATGCTCGAACTGGTATCCCCTTGAACAGAGCTCAGCCGCTTTGGCGTATATCTCGCCGGCCATTTTTTGATCGCCAAGACTGCTTGCTGCCTTGCCGGCAATGGTCAACAGGCCGAAACGGTCGTCACAACCGGCCTGTGCGTCCTGCAGCAGCTTCCGGGTCCAGTCGTCGTCTCCGAGTACCTCCTTGACGGTGGTCGCAAGCTTGGCAAGATCACCAACAGAGCTGGACTGTTCGGCCATTTTCTCAAGGTAGCCCCTGGCCTTGGCTTCATCCTTGAGATTTTTCATGGCGGCTGCGGCGACGTTCTTTTTGTCGGTAAATTTCTCAGCTGCCTCGAACTGCTCGCCATAGATGCGTCCCGCCCATTCCTTGTCTTCGAGATCCCGGGAAATGAGGTCGGCCAACTTCATCCGATCGTCAAAATATGTGGCCTGTTTCTCGGCGTTGGCGAAGAGCTTGCGGACGTAGGGATGATCGCCGGTGGCTTGCATCACCTCATGGCCGAGATTCCACAGTGCCGCTCCCTCCTCTGCCTCCTGCTCGCGGCGGATAAAGCCTTCGTAAAGATTCCCGTATTTTTCACGTTTTTCTTTCTGCAGGGCAATGTCATCTTTCCACTGCTGATCGTCGGCGTATTTGAGGACCGCATCGGCCACCGACTGAAATTCAGAGTTGGTCTTGACCGCATTTTCCGCCCGGCGGAGCACTTCGACGGCGCCTTTGCCATCTCCAAGCTCATCGGCCAGTTTTTCGACGATCTTGACCAGTTTCGGG
The DNA here is from genome assembly GCA_029287755.1 of Desulfofustis sp. The sequence goes on from JARFQM010000088.1 coordinate 7,486, forward strand.
GCATCAGGGTCAGTGGCAGCCGCTTTCTGCAATATCTGCCCGGCAAATTCCTTGTTGCCGGTATCCTTGAGCACCGCATCGCCAAGTTTCATGAACTCCTGAAAACCGCTGAAATTGTCTCCGGCTTTTCGGTAGGCGGTCAAAACGAGCTCCTGATCCTCAAGCGATTCCATGATCATCGCTCCGAGCTTGACTAACTCGTCGCCACTGTCGAGCATTGATATCGCTTTGTTGAAAAGTTTGGTGCCGTAGGCCTTGTCGCCGAGGGCGGCAACCGCTTCCTTGGCGAGACCACCCATATCGAGACCGGTCTTAATCTGCTCCTCGGCACTCTGATACATGGTTGAACCCAGGTCACTGTCGGGAAAAAGTTCTCCAGCGCTGGTTGCCAGAGCGGCGAAATCAGCACCGCTCTTGCATGAACCGGTGGCTTGGGTCAGTACTTCCTTGGCCTGTTCAGGATCGTCAAAATCGTCAATCAATCCTTTGGCCAGCTCGATGAAATCGGCGGGAGTCTGGCACTGTTCTTTGGCCTTGGCGCTTACTTCCCGGGCCAGTTCCTTGTCGCCCAGGGCATCGTTTATCTTCTTGGAGAGACCCAGGAACTCGGCGGCCTTGGCAGCTTTTTCGGCGGCCGCCGCAAACATCTCCCGAGCGCCATCGGTATCGCCAGCCCCGGCTGAGGCAACGGCCAGATCAGTCATTTCGCCGGCGTCCCGGCAGGCGGATTTGGCCTGATCGAAATACTCGGCCGCTTTCTCCGCATCACCGAGGATCACTTTGGCACCTGTGGAAAGGGCCAGAAAATCTTGGGCCGTTGCTGCCCAATCGGCACCTTCCTCATAGAGCTCAACAGCCCAGTCCTTGTCGTCGAGATCCTTGAAAGCCTCCAGGGCCACTGCCACGTAATCCGGGGTTTCCTGACAATCGCCATATTTTTCCTCAAGCTCTTCGCGTGTCGCCATAACAATCTCTCCCAATGTGATGTGTTTTGTTGTCTAGGATTGTGAACTTCTTACCAAGAACCATAAATATTACCCGATTAACAGAAAAGATTTAACCATGCTCGAAAAAAAATCTATCGCTCTGTGGCAAACCTTTATAAAGCGTCTCAGATCCTGCGCATTCCAGAGTTATCGAACTGAAATAATTGTTGATGTAAGAACTTCTTCAAGCCCGATGCAGAATCAATCTGAAGAGCGATCATCTGC
>JARFQM010000143.1 GCA_029287755.1 Desulfofustis sp.
ATCATGTAATTCTCTCTTCAGTACAGCCCGACACCATTGGTCAGCGGCTGGCGGCACTTCAGGAAGGCTACCATCTCGCGGAACCCCGGGAAGGCAGCAGAGATGAGGACAGGGAGCACAAGTGAGCGGTAATCTCTTCATCGTCTCCGCCCCGTCGGGAGCGGGAAAAACCTCTATTCTGAAGCTGGTCATGGACCAGGTGGAGCGGCTCGAATTTTCCGTTTCCCACACCACCAGAGCACCCCGTCACGGGGAGCAGGAGGGACGCGATTACCATTTTGTCAATCACCACACTTTCGAACAGATGATCAAAGACGGGGCCTTCCTCGAGTGGGCCCGGGTGCATGACAACTACTATGGAACCGCGGCTGCTCCTATCCGGGAGAAACTGCATAATGGGGCCGATGTTATCCTCGACATCGATGTGCAGGGTGCCGATATAATCAGGCAGAAGGGTCAGATCGCCTATGTCGACATCTTCATCGCCCCGCCCGATGCCACGGAACTCGAAACACGCCTGCGGCGCAGGGGCACCGAGGATGAAAGATCCATTGCCACCCGGCTGGCAAACAGCGTCGAGGAAATGCTTCATAGCACAAAATATCGCTATCTGGTCGTCAATGATCGGCTTGACGATGCGGTGACCATGCTCTGCTCTATTATCTATGCAGCGCGCGCCGAGGGTAGAAGGGGCTTGAACGGGCTGCCCAAAGGGGTGCCTTCCTGATCATGGGACATCACAGGAAGAGTTCATCGGGCCGGGAACACAGAATTCGCTACGGGGACGACCTCATCTGGGGCATTCACCCCGTGCTCGAAGTTCTCCAAACCCAGCCGCAAAGGATTGTCGAACTCTGTGTTCAGAAAGAAAAGCAGAGCAGGGGACTGCAGGAGATTATCGACGCGGCCCGCGCCCACGGAATAAAGTGCCTGTTTGCAGATAAAATAAGGATTGGCGGCAGCCCCGAACCGCTCAACCATCAGGGTGTTGTGGCCAAGAGCGCGCCGGTACCGCTGCTGCCCTTCGACGATCTTCTCAACTTCTTCAAAGACGCTTCACGCAAGGGGGAAATCCCCCGCCTCATGGCCTGCGACTCCATCCAGGACCCCCATAATTTAGGAGCGATCATCCGATCAGCCCATGCGGCCGGGGTAACCCACTTGATTCTGCCCCGTGATCGATCGGCACCCCTGGCGGGTGTCGCTGCCAAGGCTTCGGCCGGAGCGATTGCCAAGATGCGGATCAGCCAGGTGACTAACCTGGCCGAGGCTCTGAAAAGAATAAAAGAGGCAGGGGGCTGGATTTTCGGGGCGGTCAAGGACGGGCAGGCCAGTTCCATCTATGCGACCGATTTCAATGTTCCCGCCTGTCTGGTGGTAGGTAATGAAGGAAGCGGCTTGCGGCCCCTGGTAAAGCGCCACTGCGACGTACTTGTTTCGATACCGATGGTCGGTGAAATCGACAGCCTGAACAGCTCTGTGGCTGCAGCGGTAATCCTCTTCGAGATGCTCCGCCAGTCGCTTGACTGAGGGGCAGCTATTTTTTTTCTTCGAGTTTGGCTTTCAGCAGCGCCCCGAAGCTGCCCATGGAATCCTGCGCTGCTCCTTTCTTCGAACTCGCCTGGTAGTCCTTAAAATCACGCTGCTCTTTCTCTTCCTCATCCTCGACTGACATGTAATCCGAGGGGATAAGGCTGATTCGTCTGCTTTCGATATCGATCGATTCGATGATCACTTCCAGGTTTTGTCCTGCCTCGACCACCTCTTTCGGGTGGTTGATCCGCCTGCCCGCGCCCAACTTGGAGATATGGACGAGACCGTCAACACCGGGAGCCAGGGTGACGAAGGCGCCGAACTGGGCGAGTCTGGCAATAGTGCCGACATAGGCCTGTCCTTCGGCCAGTTTTTTTACCGCTGCCTCCCACGGATCTTCCAGCGTTTCCTTGATGGACAGACTGATCCGATCGTTTTCCCAATCCAGGCCTTTGATAACGGCCTGGACCTGCTGGCCGATGTGGTAGGTCTCCTCGAGATTATCGACCCGGCTCCAGCCGACCTCGGAGATAGGAACCAGTCCATCGATACCGCCTATATCGACAAACAGGCCGAAGGATCTGATGGCAGAAACACTGCCCTCGATGCTCTGCCCCTCTTCCAGAACGTCCTGCAGCTCCTCCTTCTTCAGCCGCCGCTCTTCCTCCTGCAGCAGTCTGGCCGACAGGACGATGTTTCTGCCGCCCGCCTCGAATTTGGTTATCAGAAAACTCATGTGAGTATCAAGATAGGTTTCAGCAGCGTTTTCGACCCGACGCAGCCCCATCTGTGAGAAAGGGCAGAACCCCCTGACATTGCCCGACAGGGTAATCTCGAAACCGCCCTTGATCTCTGCCTTGACAAACCCTTCCACGGGGACCGAGCTGTGATACGCTTCTTCGAGATGGGCGCTGGTCGCCCCTGAGCCGAGCCTGGCGGTGAAGATCTGGCCTCCGGGGCCCGATTTCAGGCAATAGACTTCAACCTGGTCTCCGGGGGAGATCGATAACTCGCCATGTTCATCAGTGAACTCAGATATCTCGATGATCCCTTCACTCTTGGTGCCCACATCGAGGAAGACGGTTTCTTTGTCGATGCCAACCACCGTGGCTGTGAGTTTTTCGCCTGGGGAGAGCTTCCTCAAGGTTTTTTCTTCACTCTGGCCGAAAAGTTCTTCAAAGCTTTCGCTGTCGTGTTCCATCTGAGATCCTGTGCGTCTTGGTTGAAGGCGAGGCGGTGAGAAGCGCCCTGCGTACTCTTATTGTCTGATTATCTCCGTTCCCTCGGGCGGGATGAAGGTGAACTGCGCTTCAATGTCCTGCTGGTCTTTTGCAGCGAACGGGTTTATCACAATGTTGGAGAGGTTGATGGTGGTCTTGGTGTCGAAATGATCGAGCAGATCTATGCGCCTGATGAGCGAATCGCCACCGATCCATAGGTTGATGGTTTGAATCTGTGAATTTTTATCCAGTGGCTCAAGCTGCAGGCTCTGCATTTCGGGGATGTCCTCCGCGGCTATATCTGTTTCAACGAAAGCAGGTAAAATGGTGAAATGTCGATCCAGCGGCTCAGAAGCTGCAAAAAAGGAAAACAGAATATCGGTCTGGGCTTCCTCGACCTCGGAGATGATCATCTGATTGAGTTTTTCGAAATACATTGAAATCGTGCTGCCGTCACTGATGACCACTTGCGGGTCAGGCGTCAGGTAGTTCCAGCGCATCAATGGCTTTTCCGCAGTCCTCGCATAGAGTCCGTTTCCTTTAGCGGACTTGGGCCGCCCGGTCATGGGGCCGCTGGTTGTCTGGGAGAACGAAAAACTCATGCTGTCGATAGTGGCGTAGGTAGCCTGGAGCCGCTGGGCCAGGTCTTCCGGATTCTGGGCCCGGGAGTCGTCGTTGGCCGCAAGCAGGGCCATGATGACGAAAAGCATGGTCCGCAGGGGGCCGTTCTGGTATCTGCCTGGGTGCATAGTGTTAACCGGGTGGGTGAGAGCCAATCTAAGCTGGTGATCTATACCAGATACTCGCCTGAACAACAAGCGAGCTCGGCGCTGTTCGTCTTTATCGCTTTGCGGATGAGGTGCTGGAAGGGTGGGTGAAAAACACACAGTGCCTCGGTATTATAACTAAAATGTACCCGCACCCTGAGATTTTAGAGACCTTGGTTAAAGAGCTTGAGTGAAAATTCCAGATCAGTTCTATTTAGATATTCACACACAATAAAGACCGGCTCGAAATCTGCAAGGCAAAGGTACAGATTTATCGACCTGCGCAGTTGGTCAGCGGAGAAGAGGGGATCTCAGAACCTCTGGTTCAGGCGGAATGACATCGCTGGTAAGAAAGCCAATCAGAGAAGCTCTTTAGTTGCCGTATCGCGGCGATGCACAAGGTGTTGTCGCCTTCTTTTGCTGTTCCGGGAAGGAGAATATTGACAGAAAGGGCAACACGAATTATTTTTGCGCACGAAAAAACTAGAAAAGAAAACCGTCGTTATAGGCGAATATCATGATTCAGCGTCAAACGTGTGGAGAAGTACGATGCCGGTATATGAGTATGAATGCACAGATTGTCAGAGCGTAATTGAAGTTCAGCAGAAGATCGCCGATCCTCCTTTGGCGAGTTGTCCTGAATGCCAGGGACCGCTCAGGAAATTGATGTCGATGTCTTCTTTTCAGTTGAAGGGCGGCGGCTGGTACGCCGATGGCTATGCCTCCAGCACCACTGGCTCCGCCACAAAAGAAGAGAGCACACCTGCCGCGCCGCCCTGCCAGACCGGCGAGGCCGGGGCCGGCTGCGCCGGCTGTCCGGCTGCAGCTTCAGGGAAATAATCCCGTCTCAATCCCTTTCGTTTTAAGTGATTATTGATCCGGTCTGCCGAACGCAGACCGGATCAGTCTATTATAGCCATCGCATCGCCGTAGCTGTAAAAGCGGTAATCGGCCGCGATGGCCTCACGGTAGCAGTCCAGCAGCGTCTCCCGGCCGCACAGCGCCGAGACCAGGAAGAGCAGCGAAGATGCGGGCAGGTGGAAGTTGGTGATCAGATTGTCGACCACCTGAAATTCAAAGCCGGGGGTGATGTAGAGGTCGCACCAGTCTTTCACCGGGTTCAGGCGGCGGCTGTGGTCGACGCTGTATTCCAGCGCTCTGACCGTGGTGGTGCCCACCGCCCAGATTTTTCCGCCTTCTTCTTTGGTCCGGTTCACCAGTTCCGCGGTAGACTCGGAAATTTCGATATATTCGCTGTGAATGCGGTGCTTTGATATGTCGCGTTCCTGCACCGGGGCAAACGTGCCATAGCCCACATGCAGGGTCACGGGGACGGTCCCGACCCCCCCCTTCCAGAGTGTCTCCATCAACTCGGTGGTGAAATGGAGTCCCGCCGTCGGTGCCGCGACCGCTCCGGTCTGCTTCGCATAGACTGTCTGATATCGCTGTCTGTCTCTATCCCAGCCGCCCGCGTCTCGTTTGATGTAGGGGGGAAGAGGCACCTCTCCCCGGCGGTCGAGCAGTGAGTCGAGACTGGAGGCGGTATCGAGAACCAGTTCTATCAGCCATCTTCCCCGGGCGCGATCTTCAAGCATCACACAGAAGTTCTGGTCATCGAGGTGGATGGTGGAGCCCTGCGCGGGCGGCCGCGAAGATTTGATTAACGCCTCGCCGCTGAACCTTACCCGCGTCGAATCTGATTGTCCCGGGGGGACGGCAGCGGGATAGCCCAGCAGGAAAACCTCGGCTTTGCCGCCGCTCTCTTTCCTGCCGTAAAGGCGGGCCGGGAATACTCTGGTGTCGTTGAGGACCAGCAGGTCGCCCGGATTGAACAACCGGACAATCTGATGGAAATGCAAATGATCTATCAGCCCCGTGGTTCTGTTGAACACCAAGAGACGTGAGTGATCACGTTTTTCGCTGGGAAACTGGGCAATATTCTTCTCGGGCAGGTGGTAATGATAGGCCTCGAGTTTTAAATCATCTTGCATAGTGAGTTCGGGTTCATTACAAAATAGAAGAGCTCATACGCGCACTTTCTCTAACTTAGGGGTCGGACTTCATACCATGCATCTGGCAGTCGCTGCAACAGAAAAGGAAATGGACGCCTTCAGCCGCCTCGCCCGCGACTGGCGGCTCCGTCCCCAGCAGCTCGTTTCAGGCGTCGGCCCGATGGAAGCTGGCATCATCCTGAGCCGCTATCTAGAGAAACACCATACGAAGATCAGTGCTGTTGTCAATTTCGGCATCGGCGGGGCCTATTTTTCAGGCCCGGAGAAACAGCTCGACCTACTCGATATCTGTTTGGCCGAGCGCGAGGTGCTGGGCGATTTCGGCATCTGTTACGGCGATCGGGTTGAACCTTTTGAGCAGGACGCATTTCCGGTTCAGTGGCTGTTCAAACTGGACTCCGGTCTGCTCCACCAGGCCCGGTCGGCGCTGGCTGCCGAGGCGATCAAGGCTGTCGCGGGGACCTTTGTAACGGTCAATGGCGCCAGCGCTTTAAAAGTCCGCGGCGACTATTTTGCCGATCGCTACGGGGCGATCTGTGAAAATATGGAAGGGGCAGCCGTGGCTCGGGTGTGTGAACTGTTCGATCTACCGCTGGTGGAGGTGCGAGCCATTTCCAACCAGGTGGAGGACCGTTCTGAAGAGCCCTGGCCGATCGCTGAAGCAGCCGCCAGGGCGGCCCAGGCAGCAATGCTGATAATCAAAAGACTTGAGGATAAAAGATGAGTCCCGCAGAGCCTTTTTCCTTGGGATTTTCGCCATGCCCCAACGATACCTTCATATTCTGCAGACTGGTTGAGGAGGCCCATAGCCAGGCGCAGCCTTTTTTTCAGCAGCCCTGCCTCGAAGATGTGGAGACCTTGAACAGGTGGGCCTTTGAAGGCCGGCTCGAGGTCACCAAACTCTCCTTTCATGCCGTCGCCCATCTGCTCGACTCCTATTGCATACTCAAATCGGGCAGTGCCCTGGGACGTGGCTGCGGCCCTCTGCTGATCGGCAGAGAACAGCTGCCGATTGCCAAGCTTGCCGACAAGAAAATCGCCATTCCCGGCACCTACACGACTGCTGCCTTGCTGTTCAGGATGTTTGCTCCCGACAGCACCAGTCTCTTAGAGATGCGCTTCGAGCAGATTATCGATGCGGTGGCCTCGGGCACGGTCGATGCCGGGGTGATCATTCATGAAAGCCGTTTCACCTACCCCGAGGCAGGCCTGGTCTGCCTGCAGGATTTGGGGCAGTGGTGGGAAGAATCCTTCGATGCCCCGCTGCCGCTCGGCTGCATTGGTGTGAAAAGAGAAGTAGAGCCGTCTCAGCGAGAGGAAATCGAGCGAAGAATCGCAGCCAGTCTCCGGTGGGCCCGAACCCATCCTGAGCAATGCTATTCCTTTATCAAGCAATATGCTCAGGAAACCGAGGATAGGGTAATCGACCAGCACATCGAGCTCTATGTGAACGAATTCTCACTTGACCTTGGCCACGAGGGGCGACGGGCAGTGGAGCTGTTCATCGAGGAAGGGCGACGACGGGGAGTTCTGCCGCCGGGGCAGGGATCCCTTTTCTGTTCCGGATAGACCCACTCATGCTGACTCTTCCCGATCATCTGCCGGTGCTGGCGCTCCCACCGTCTGAAAATGGTGTGGAGGCCGGGCAGATCGACAAGCTTTTGGTCTTGCTTGAGGCCGCTGGTATTGTTGTCTCCCGCATCGATGAGCTCACTCCGGCCGCCTCAGCACGGGATGTGATCCCCCATCTGACCCACACCGATCTGCTGCTGGCCAGCGCAGCCCCGACTGCGCCTGTGCCGAATCTGCTGTGCTCGCCGATACGATCCTCCGGCAGCCGGACCACAAGTGGTTCTTTTGTCTGCCGCTCAACTACAGACCTGCGTTGCTGTGTGGCCGATATCAAGCGCTGGCTCGAGCAGTGTGAATCCGCAGTGCCGCTGGCAGGAGCCGTGCTGATTGGCGGCAAAAGCTCTCGAATGGGACGTCCTAAACATTTGCTTGAGCATGCCGGCGGAGAAACCTGGCTGGAGCGTTCGCTGACAACGCTCAGCCCGTTCGTGGATGAGCTGTTCATCTCCGGAGCAGGTGAAATTCCCCCTGTTCTAAGCAGCACACCGCGGGTTGACGATCTGCCGGGTGTGCAGGGCCCCCTGGCCGGCATCGGCGCTTTGATAAGAAGGCGGCCCTTTAGTTCCTGGCTTGTTCTTGCCTGTGATCTACCGAACCTTGGGGCGCCTGCGATCTCCTGGCTGCTGAATCAGAGAACTGGAAGATATCGAGCGATAATAGCCAAGAATCCGACCACTGGGAGAAGCGAACCGCTGCTCGCCTGGTACGACTATCGCTGTGCACCTCTCATCGACAAGATGATTGTGTCGGGAAAAAGAAAAATCAGTGAGCTGTGTACCTTTGAACTGACCGCCCAGCCCTTGATACCAGAGGAACTGGTCGACTGCTGGCGCAATGTCAATTACCCGGAAGAGCTGGACTCTAGAGGTTCATCTGAGCCTTGAAAACGGGGCATTTCCTGCAGACAGCGATCTTTTCTTCCCAGTTTTTCTTCACGTCGCTGTTGCAAATAGTACCGCTGATGAACCAGCAGAGGTGTCCGGCGTTGAATTCCCAGGCCGGACAGGCGTGCTTTACTTCTTCGGAGCATTGGCGAATGTCCCAGCAGATATGCTTACCAGTGTTATTCTTCTGGGCAACCAGGAAAAGGAGCTGACGTTCCACGTGGACGGGAATGTTGCGCCATCCCTGCTCATAGCTGCTCACTGCCTTTAGTGAAGTCCCGAGCAGTTCAGAGAGCTCTTTCTGGGTTTTGGCCAGTTTTTTCCTGATCGTGGTGAATTCGTTTTTTTCCATGATGATCCGTAACCGCCGTAGAAATTAAAACCTTCATTCTTATAACACATTGTAGCATTCAGCGCTGTTAAGTACAACAATTATCGTCCTTTTCAAAGTCTGGAAATAAACGTTGCCAGGCCCTAATCGGCGGGACGATGGGCGTAGAAGACGCTTGTAAAAACAGGGATATGGAGGTAGTTTTCCAAGCTGATACCGACGGAAAGCAGGGATGTGTGTCTCCTTCATGACCATTATAAAAACAATTACCGCCCATCGGATAGTGATGTGGACGGCAGTGCTTTGCGCTCTGGCCGGGTTGCTGGTTGGCGGCTGCGGCGGCGAAGAGGCTGTCCGCTTGAAAATCGGTGACCGGGCGCCGACGTTTACCATCGTCGATCTGGCCGGGCAGACCATCTCGTCTGCCACTTGGCGCGGTTCTCCTGTAATTTTGAGATTCTGGGATACCGAGTGTAAATATTGCCGGGCCGATTCCCCGATCATCAATAGCTATTTCGACACCTACCGGCAGCGCGGGCTCAAGGTACTCTATGTGGCCACCTCCAACGAGACAGTCGAGCGGGTCAGGGCCTACATAGAGGAACTGGATATCGGTTTTCCCGTGGCACTCGACGCCGACGGTAAAATGGCTCGGGATTATCAGGTGAGTCTGGTTCCCCAGACCATTTTCATCAGCCCGGATCAAAAAATCATTACCGCCATTCTTGGAGGAATCGGCGAAGCTGAACTTCAGGAATTACTTGGCCCATACCTGCCATAACCAATAAAAAGGAGGGGAGATGAGAGCGATAAGGAGGGCTGTACTGGTCTTTCTGGCACTCTTGGTCGTGTCCGGGACCGCTTGTGGCGAGCCGCTGCATGAGGTTGACCAGAATGAAAAGTGTCCCGTATGCGGGATGTTCGTGGCCAGCTACGAGCAGTGGCTCAGCCAGATTATCAGAGGCGGGGACGCTCAGCCGCTGGTTTTTGACGGGGTCAAGGACATGATGGCCTACTATTTCAATGGCGAACGCTATGGCGGCGACACCGACCTGTCCACCGCGGAAATCTGGGTGCGCAACTATTACACTCTTGATTATATCGATGGCAGACAGGCGTATTATGTGATCGGCAGCGATGTGCTGGGGCCCATGGGCGATGAACTGATTCCTTTTTCCACCCGGCAGGAGGCGGAAAACTTTCAAAAAGACCACCAGGGAACCGCCATCCTCTCCTTCGAGGAGATCACCTCTGCGCAGATCATGGAGATGAAAAAGAAGCATATGATGAAAATGAAGAACAAGAAGGCGATGAAGCAGGCCAATTGAGATGAGGCTGTCGGTTCGATTCTTTTTCCTGCTCGCCGTCTGCGCCTGTCTTCAAGCCGGTCTGATCGTGGCAGCTGACCGGCGGCTGGTCCATTCAGACGAGGCCCGGCACAGGGTTGTTAAAACCGTGGCAGTCTTCGGTTTAAGCGATCTCTGCATCGCCACCGATGCGCGCTATGTCAGGCATTTCGCCGTTGCCGACAAGCTGTCGCCCTTCATGGATCATCCAGGAGCCATAGAGCATTTTCCCACCGGTTCCTTCTGGATTCCGGAGCAGTAAATGGCTGGCAGCTACCTGGACAGGCAGCTCAATATTGCCGATTACGCGCTCAGTGGTTTCATCAGACGACTCGGTAGAAACGGTGTCGTGGTGTTCATCTTCGCTCTGGTCATCTTCATGGTGGCTTCATTTTCCCTGACCACTACCAGCCTGAAACATTCCGCCAGCCGTCTGCTTACAACGGTACCTGATATTACTGTCCAGCAGATGTCGGCCGGCCGCCAGGCAGCGCTGTCAGTCACGGTGATCGAAAAGCTTGACGGCATTTTCGGCATACGCTCTCTAGAGCCCCGGGTCTGGGGCTACTATTTCGATGAGAACAACGGCGCCAATTATACTGTAATTGGCCATGCCAATTTGTCTGACAAAGCACAGATTGCCGGCCTGGGGATCGACTTTCTTCCTGCCCTCACGCTTGACGCAGATGCCGATCCGGCCGTGCTTGGCCGCGGCGTCCGGGAAAATCTCGGACTTGGAGAAAGACGCACCTTTTCACTGTTTCGCCCGGACTTGAGTGTGCACTCCTTCGTCACTCTGGGTACCTTCAGCGAAGAGACGTCGATGGTCACCGATGATCTGATCATTATGGATCTGGACAGTGCACGGGAGCTGTTTGGTCTGGGGCCGGATGATATTACCGATCTGCTGGTCGACGTCACCAATCCCCTGGAAATCGACACCATAGCCGACAAGATTGGCGAGCGCTTGGCGGGTGTCCGGGTGGTGACCAGCGAGCGGATAGCCAAGACTTACCGGGTCGCCTTTGGCTGGCGCTCCGGCTTTGGGCTGGCCTGTCTGTTCGGCGCCGTGGCCGCCTTCTTTATTTTTGCTTGGGACAAGGCCAGCGGCCTGACGCCCGCACAACAGCAGGAGGTTGCCATTCTCAAGGCCCTGGGCTGGCACACCGAGGATGTCATCACCCTCAGATTCTGGGAGTCTCTCGTCATCTCGGCTTTGGCCTTCTGCTTTGGCTATCTGGGCGCCTGGATGCACCTGCTGTTGTTCGACGGCATACTCTTTCGCCCACTGCTGCTGGGCTGGTCCGTACTGAAGCCGCCGGTGTCGCTGGTCCCGGTGTTCAGCTTTGCGGATCTGCTGCTCATTTTTTCTCTTAGCGTTCTGCCCTACCTGGCCGCTACGGTGATACCAGCCTGGCAGAGCGCGACCATCCGCCCCGATTCGGTGATCTGA
>JARFQM010000233.1 GCA_029287755.1 Desulfofustis sp.
CTAATTACCTGTTCGACTATGTGGTCGCCGGCCTGCTCGAGTTCGTAGGGACCCGGTGTTGCCGAAACGTAGATTACCTGATTTATTCTCTTCTCGAACTCTTCGAAGCGCAGCGGCCGATTGTCCAGAGCCGACGGCAGACGAAAGCCGTAATCGACCAGCGTCTGCTTGCGGGATCGGTCGCCGTTGTACATGCCATTGAGCTGGGGCACACCGATATGGCTCTCATCGATAAACAGCAGATAATCCTCAGGAAAATAATCGAGCAGGTTGGGCGGAGGCACGCCCTCGGGTTTGCCGGTCAAGTGCCTTGAGTAGTTCTCGATGCCGTTGCAGTACCCCAACTCCTGCATCATTTCCAGATCGAACATGGTTCTTTGCTCCAACCGCTGCCGCTCAAGCAGTCTCTGCTCCTGTTCCAGCAGATCGAGGCGCTGCTTGAGTTCCTCTTTAATAGTGCGCAGGGCGATCTGCATGCGATCTTTGGAAGTCACGAAATGAGATCCGGGAAAGACGGTGTACTCCTGGAGTTGTGCGAGGACCACGCCGCGGAGCGAATCAATCACGGTAATCGATTCTATGGTGTCGCCGAAATACTCGACTCGGACGGCGCGATCTTCTTCATGAGCCGGAAATATGTCTATCACGTCACCCCTGACCCGGAAGGTGGAGCGGTGAAAAGAAAAGTCATTGCGTTCATACTGCATGAACACCAGGCGGCGCTGCACCTCTTCAGGTGCGATCTCTGCACCGCATCTCAGAAACAGGTGCATATTACGGTATTCCTCTGGAGAGCCAAGCCCATAGATACAGGAGACGGAGGCCACTATCAGCACATCCCTTCTGGTAAGCAGCGATCTGGTGGCGGAATGGCGCATCTTGTCGATGGCGTCATTAATCGAGGAATCTTTCTCGATATAGGTGTCGGATTGCGGGATATAGGCCTCCGGCTGGTAATAGTCGTAATAGGAGACGAAATACTCAACCGCATTGTGGGGAAACAACTCCTTGAACTCGGAAAAAAGCTGGGCGGCCAGAATCTTGTTGGGCGCAATCACCAGCGCAGGTTTCTGGACTCGGGCCACGATCCCCGCCATGGTAAATGTTTTACCAGAACCTGTGACACCAAAGAGAATCTGCTGCCGATGGCCTTGCTCCACTCCCCAGGAAAGCTCATCAATCGCATTCGGCTGATCGCCGGCCGGTGAAAACGGGCTCTCAATCTGAAAAAGCGTATGGTCTATCTGCATGAGAAATCCTCTTCGAATTCACGGGCCAACTCTTTTGCCTCCTGAAGAAAACAATACGGAACCTCCTTATCCTCCAGATAGAAGCTGACCTGGTAGCGATTCATCAGCCTGTCCAGATCCAGCCAGAGCTCTTTGTTCGATACTTCGCCCCCCTCCCTGGTTCGCCAGTTTCTCTTTTTCCACCCGCTCAACCAGGTGGTGGCCCCGTCGTAGAGGTAGCCGGAGTGGGTATGCACGTCAACCGGAAGCTCCTTTTTCAGACTATTGAGTGCGTTTATCACGGCAGCCAGATACAGTTGGTTGGCTGACATCCCCGCACAACCGCCCCCCAGGATTTTCACGTGGCTGCGCCAGTTGAGAATCACCGACCAGCCGCCGACTCCGGCTGCATGTTTATAAGTTACGCCGGTGAACAGGTGAATATTATCTGCGCGCAGCTTTGTCGTGCGGCTGTCCGCCTTCTTTTCCCCGCCCGCTTTTCTGGCCGCCACCGCCAGCTCGTCCGCCCTCACATTGAAGCGGTCGGACGAATGGCCCTTGACCCAGTGCCATTGCACTTCGTGGCGGTCTACCTGGATCAGCAACTGACGCCAGAGATCGGCGTTCTTAACTTCCTTGCGATCGGCGGTTCGCCAGTTGTTGACCTGCCATTTGTTGACCCAGTCGGTAATCCCGTTTTTCAAGTAGATGGAATCGGTATAGAGTTTGATCCTGGATCGTTTTTTGAGCGCTTTCAGCGCCTCCACCGCACCAGTCAGTTCCATGCGGTTGTTGGTTGAACTTTGCGCCCAACCTGACAACTCGGAAATGATGGAATCGTCCTTGATGATTACCGCCCCCCAGCCGCCGGGACCGGGGTTGGGGCTGCAGGCACCGTCTGTGTAAATCACCAGTTCCCTAATGGATTGATTGTCGGCCATCTGCTGCGAAGGGGCGGTTAGAATTAATTATCACCACGTGGTGCCGCTTGAGGGGCACAAAGAAAAAGACGGGATTATACCAGCTCAGAAGCCAATTTTCACCTGTCTTGGTCACCCCACCGGATGAATTGCTGGGTCATTGCCCAACCGCCGCAGGCATCTTCTCATTTCCGGTGCTCAGCCACACCGGCCCGTACCAGGCAAGAGCCTGGGATCCGGTGTTGTCGGTGTCGGTCATCAGGGCCACACCGGTGATTGGTCCCGGCTCCTCGGAGAAGGCCTGCAGATAGTCAACGACGATATTTCTCGACATTTCCAGCCAGGTTCCGCGCTGGTCGCTGCCGCTTGCGGCGACCACAGTTCGTATATGGCTGTGTATCGGGTTGACGGCGATGGTACCGACTGACTCATCCGTGGCCCACACATAGCAGAGGATATTGTCCCTCTGAGCTGTTCGGGCGCTGCCGTCGGTTTTAAAAGATATCATCAGCCGGGCAGGAAAATCATCTCCGTTTTGGTGTAGTAATGAACTGCCGGACAAGGTGTTGTCAATCTTCCAGCTCCAATTAAGGATCTGATATTCTCTAGGGTCCGCCGAAATCGACCGAGCGATGCCGCCCGCCCCTGCAGAGGACTGGGCGCGAATAACCGGACCGTAGACCGGGTCCAGAACAACCTTGTAACTGGTGGCTCCGGATATGGAAGGAAATTTGAGCGGCTGCCAATGATCCGGCAGCGCAGCGCCTTCCACCTCAGTCCAGCCGCTCAGATCTATCATTTCCCCGGCCCGGGCGCAGTTGGGTGTTAGCAGCACGACAGCGCAGAGAAGCAGGCT
>JARFQM010000327.1 GCA_029287755.1 Desulfofustis sp.
GCACAGTGGCACGCACAGCAGGGATCCGGTCATGCCCACCTTGGCCTCAAGCCCTCCGCCTATTCCGATACTCGGGAAAAAGTAAGGGGCCACCACAATATAGGTGAGACCGGACACCAGACAGGCAATGGTTGCTCCATAGCGGTTTGCCGGTTTCCACCAGACCCCGAGCATGACCAGTGGAGCGACCGTAACACCTGCCAGGCCGAAAGCCCAGAGGATACTGACCACCAGAAAATCTGGCGGGTTGAGGGCGATGAGAATACTTGTTGCACCACCGCCGGCAATGGCCAAATAACCAATTACCTTCATAGTCTTTTCAGACAGGTTGGGTTTGATAGTGGCGATAATGTCCTGGGCAATCATCGCCCCGATGGCCATCAGGTTGGCGCTGATGGTGGACAGACCGGCAGCGATCGCACCGGCGATCACAAAGGCGAGTACCCAGGCCGGATTGTAGACCGAGTTGAGGATCAGGGTGATTTTGTCAAAATCGGTAGGGGCAATGGCTGACCCTGAGGTTGCCTGAAAGTAGACTCCGGAAAACCCCATGGTGTAAGTGGAGCAGAAGACGATGCCGCAGAAGAAGGTAAACCAGACCATGGCTCCGCGCGCACTTTTCAGGTTGGACGAGGTGTAGACCCTCATGCCCAGATGGGGCAGGCCCATGGCGCCCAAGGTGAAACAGGGGATCAGGGCCAGATACCATTTGAACCCATATTTCATATCAAAGAAATCGGGTACCGCGTCGAGCATGGCTGGAACCATATCAGAATAGAGCAGCGGGGGGAAATACCAGCCGGTGCCGCCCATGGCTTTCATGATCGCTCCCAGCGGGACGACGAAGGCAACACCCATCAGAATCATCTGAAAAGCGGCGTTGTAGGACGTTCCGTACATGCCGCCGATGGTGACATAACCAACGATCAGGGCGCCGCCGCAGATCAGAGCCAGGTTGTAGTTGATGCCGAAAAGCATCTCGAACACCTTGGCCACACCAATCATTTGACCGAGGGCATACATGACCATGATCAGGATCATGAACACCACGGTGACATAGGAAGTACGCACACCATATCGTTCGCGTACGAAATGGGCCGGAGTGAAGGCTCCCATCCGGCGCAGAGGAGTGCCGTACCAGAGGGTAATCAGCGGGATAGACAGGGCGAACTGAATCCACATGTAGACAAACGGCACTTTGAGTTTCAAAATCAGAGCCGTGACGCCCATGAAGGTTGCCAGACTCATATAGCTCGAGGCCATACCGAGGCCGTTGGTGATTGAGCCGATGGAGCGGCCGGCGGTCCAGTAATCGGTGGATGATTTTGCAGCCCGTTGGGAATACCAGCCGATAAGATAGAAAAATACGAATGATGCACCGACAAAGATCATGCCGAGCATGGGATCTTCAAGTACCCACTTGTCATGTTCCATGTCAGTCTCCTTATTCTACGTTTTCCGATAAACCGGCATTGAGTTCTTCGATCTCGTCATCCAAGGCGTTGGTAAGCTTCGCCTGGAAACCGACAACCACCATCAGGACCAACCAGCCAAAAGCAATCGGTATGATGTATTGCGATGGAAATCCGAAGATCATATGATTCTGCAAGCCGGGAAAGGCGACAAACAGGAGGCCGAGGTGGCCACAGATAAGTAACAGGGCGCTGAAAATCAGCGTGTAGCGTATTTCCTTCTTGTACGCACTATTCATGCTCTCCTCCTTGGCAAAAGACAACGTTTGGTTTCACCATACTCCGCCAGGCAAGGGAGTGTGCGACGACCTCTCCCATTGGCGCGCTGCAGCAGGGTGAAACAGTAGATACTAGCACTTTTATGCGGTCAGCGGTTTGCCCGAGGCCGAAACCACCGGTCACATCTATCTTGGCAAGGTTCTCTAAATCCTCAGTTAACCAACCTGATCACGCCTCGTTCTGTACTTTCCGTCCGGAATCGGGTCCCGGTTGGTTGACTCGCAGCCATATTTCGTGAAACACATGTTGACCGAGCGCTCGATCGTAGACAGGTTCAACGATTCATCCGATGATGTCAGGGTGGGGGGAGAGCCGGATGGAGTCTGAACCTTTCAGGGTCGGGATCTTGGTGCTCGATACAGTGTCGTTCGACTCCTCCGAAAAAGAAAAAATGATGAGCGCTTTTGGTTGAATATGGGTAAATAAAACAAAACTGAACGAGCGCTCGTTCTCATTGGGCAGGATTTAAATTCACTCGAAAGATTTTGTCAATCTTTTTATGTCAAATAACCACGGAACTGATGGCCCGATGAAGAGGGGTGTCAGCCCTTTGGTAGAGGCTGCTGGCACATTTAAAAACGGGCGGGATACTCAAAAGGATTTAAAAAGGATCTGTATATAAATGAAACGAAAAGGCAGGATTGTCATCCACACAGGCGATGGCAAGGGCAAGACTACGGCGGCGCTTGGCACCGTATTCAGAGCTCTTGGCCATGATCAGAAAGTCTGCGTGATTCAATTTATCAAGGGCCAGGGTAAGTATGGAGAACGGGTTTTCGCAGAAAAGCTCGAAAATCTGGACTGGCATATCTGCGGTAAGGGATTCGTCTTCAACAAGGAGAACCTCGACGAGGACAGAAAGGTGGCCGAGGAGGGGTTTGCCCTGGCCGCAGAAGTTATCGCCAGCGACCGCTATGATCTGGTGGTGCTCGACGAATTGACCTACCTGCCGGTTCTCGGCTTTCTGCCGGTGGAGAAAATAGTCGATACCCTGATTTCCAAGCCGCAGAGATTGACCATCATTATCACCGGCCGCAAGGCTCCACAGGAACTGATCGAAATCGCCGATACGGTATCTGACATAACCGTGGTGAAGCATGCCTTGCAGCAGGGAATAAAAGCAC
The DNA here is from genome assembly GCA_029287755.1 of Desulfofustis sp. The sequence goes on from JARFQM010000327.1 coordinate 2,876, forward strand.
AAAAAGGAGTTGAGTTCTAGCTCAGCTCCGGGGAGCGGAAATGACAGGAAGCCTTGCAGGCATAAGAGTGCTTGATCTTTCCAGGCTGCTGCCCGGCCCCTATTGTTCGATGCTGCTGGCTGATCATGGCGCCGAGGTGATCAGCATCGAGGATCGGCGGTTTGAGGCGGACGATTTATTTTTTTCCACCCTGTACCGGAACAAGAAGCACCTGAGCCTCAATCTTAAGAGCGAGGAGGGGAAAAAGATTTTCTTCCGGCTCGCCGCGCAGTGTGACGTGCTGATCGAGGGATTCAGGCCGGGAGTCGCTGCCCGCCTGGGCATCGATTTCGCGACCATGCATCAACGCTTCCCCGCCATTGTCTATTGCTCGATCAGCGGGTACGGGCAAGACGGCCCGTGGGCGGACAGGGCCGGTCACGATGTAAATTACCTGGGCACCAGCGGGATACTGGATCTGATCGGTCCGGCCGCTGGGCCGCCTTCAATCCCGGGGATCCAGATCGCCGATATCGGGGGCAGTATGAACGCGGTGATCGGCATCCTGCTGGCGCTGCTGGCCAGAAATCAGAGCGGCAAGGGGCAGTATGTCGACATTTCCATGACCGACGGTTTGCTTGGTTTTTTGAGTCTGCCCCACTATTTCTACTGCAAAACGGGCAGCTGGCCGCACAGATCCGCCGATCTGCTGTCCCACCGTTTCGGCTGCTACAATACCTACGAGACCGCCGATGGATCGGCGATCGCGGTGGGAGCGCTGGAATACAGATTCTGGCAGCAGCTGTGCCGCGCCCTCGGCCTGGAAAAGTATGCTGAGCATCAGTTTGACGAAGAGAAGCGGGAGGAAATAATCGCTGAACTGCGAAATATTTTTCGCACCAAAAGCGGCCGGGAGTGGGAGAACCATCTGGGCGGCCTGGACGTCTGCTGCACAAGGGTTCTTGGTTTTGCTGAGGTGCTGGAACATCCCCTGTTCAAGGAGCGTGAAATGATCGTGGAGATCGAGCAGTCGGATGGCAGCAAGGAGAAATCTCTGGGGATGGCAATAAAGTTAAGTGGGACTCCTGGTTCGATACGCTCCGGCCCGGTTCGTTTCGGTCAGCATAATGAGGAAATTCTCAGTGGTCTTGGGTATAGTGGGTCGGAAATCGAACAACTCAGGAACCGCAAGATCATCTGAACCCGAACGGATCTTCGGATGGTGTCAGGATGAGGAAACACAATGAGCAGTGATTACAAGGACTTTTTCAAAGTCTTTTCCCAGGTGAGCAAAGCCATACACTCCGGGGAAAATACCACCGAGATACATGGCCATATCGTTCGCAATATTAAAGAGATTCTTGGCGCCAAGGGATGCATCTACTGGATTGTCGACCGCCGGCAGGAAAAAATCGAGACCAAGGTTTCAGATGGCTTTCCTTACCGCAGCCTCGCCAATGTAAATTACCGGGAACTCACTACTATCTTTGACAGCGGCCAGGGACCAATCGTCTGGATCGAAGACGCCAAAACGGACAGAAGAATCCCCGACCTCGACACCATCGGCAAGAGAAGCGTGGGATCGATTACCGGGATGTTTTTCGATATCATCGGCAACTACTCCGGCATCCTGGCGGTTTATTTCTATGCTCACAAAAAGCTCACCACGGAAGAAACAGAAATTCTCACCGCTCTCGGCGAGCAGGGGGCCATCGCCTTGCATAAGGCCTTCAGCTACGATGAGAAAATGTTGCAGAACCTCAGACAGATGGTCGAAGGATTCACCCTGGCCCTGGAGGCCAAGGATGAGTCTACCCACGGTCACAGTGTCCGGGTGGCGCGATTTGCCAGGGCCGTGGCCGAGGAAATGAAGCTTTCCGCAACCGACAGAGAAACAATCTACCACGGCGGCCTGCTCCACGATATCGGCAAGATCGGTATGCACGACGATATTCTCGAGCGGCTCGGTATCCTGTCGCGAAAGGAGATGGACATCGTCAAGCTGCATCCGGAAATCGGCGCCCGCATCGCCACACCTCTCAATTTCCTCAATGATGTGGTACCGCTCATTCTGCATCATCATGAACGATTCGACGGCAGCGGCTACCCTGACGGGTTAAAGGGCAGGGCCATTCCTCTTGGTGCCAGGATTCTGACGCTCTGCGACGCCGTTGAGACGATGCTGGCGGGACGCACCTACTTCGCCAAAATGAAACTCGAGGATGTCATCGTCAATCTTCACCAGGAAGCAGGTTCCCACTTCGATCCAGCCATCGTGGATGCCTTGTTCCATGTGCTCGCAGCCCGACCCGAAGTGTTCGAGGTGCAGATCAACGGGGCGGAGCGCAATTGCCTGGCGAGCTACCACCAGAAAATGAAAATGATGGGTGCGGCACCGCAGCCGCAGATGTTCATCTAGGCCGCTGCCACTGCGTTTCCCACAGTCCACCCATTGGTACGATCATAGTGTAGCAATGCCCCATTGGAGAAGATCAAAGCCCTGGCTCAGATTCATCGTCGGTATCATCCTGCCGGCGATGCTGGCTGTGGCCACGCTGATCGGGGCCACCTACCTGTTCATTATCCCACTTTTCAAAGAGACCTTCCTGGACAACAAGAGGGAAATGATCAAGGAACTGGTGCATCTCTGCTGGTCAATAATGGAGCTCTATGAAAAGGAAGAGCGAGCCGGAAGAATGAGCAGGGCAGAAGCCCAGACCAAGGCCATCGGCGAGATAGAACACCTGCGCTACGGAGATGAGTTGAGGGATTACTTCTGGATTTCCGATATGCAGCCGCAACTGATTATGCATCCCTACTCCAAGGATCTTATCGGCGGCAACCTCAGTGACTATGAGGGGGTGGGCGGCAAGAAAATTTTCATGGAGTTCATTGCCGCGGCATCGCGATCGGAAAGCGGCTACGTCGAATATGTATGGCACCGTAAATACGGGGAAGAACGTGTGGTGCCCAAACTCGCCTACGTAAAAAAATTCGAACCCTGGGGCTGGGTTGTCGGTACCGGCGTGTTTCTGGACGACATCCAAGAAAAGACCCGGGCGATCACCCGCCGCCTGTCGCAGATGATCTATCTGACGGTGGGCTGTATTTCGGTTCTGTTGTTCTTCGTGATAGCCCGGAGCATGCTCATCGAGCGCAACCGCAGGAGTGTCGAGGAGGAACTGCGGCGCTCACGGGTAAAGTACAAGACCCTGGTCGAGTCGGCGGTTGATCCGATCCTGATGATTCACAACAATACCTGTATCTATGCCAACGCCGGTATGGAACAGCTCAGCGGCTACCCCGTTTGCGAACTTGAGTCAATGGATCCGGCCGATCTTTTCCGCAGTGCGGGGACACTAGAGAAGGGTAATGCCGGCCTGGAGGGCCTGATTCTGGAAGGTGCTGCCAATGACGGCGAAAAAGAAGCCATTCTCAAACGCCGGGACGGGGGGCACAGGGAGGTAATGGTAAGCGTCAGCCGCCGGTTCCTCGGCAGCCAGGAAGTGATTGTTCTCACCGCCAGGGATGTCAGCGCCACCAAGCGGATAAAGGAAGAGCTCGACGAGAGCAGGGAGCGC